>JBKJHT010000055.1:0-74520 GCA_046598945.1 Burkholderiales bacterium
CCGGGTAAGAATAAGATCCTTGATCGACACCGGCACACCGTCGAGTTCGCCGCAAGGCGCACCGGTCTTGCGGAAGTTGAGCCAGCGTGCCTCGCTGTCGCGCGCCGCCTGCAGCGAGGCGTCCGGCGCTACGAAACAGAACGCGTTCAGGCTCGAATTGAGCCGTGCAATGCGCTCGTGCACCGCGCGGGCCGCCTCGACGGGCGACGCTTGCCCGGTGCGGAAAAGTTGCAGCAGTTCGCCGGCGGTGCAGTCGGCAAGACGGGTGGACTCTAGCACGGGCATTTCCTTAGGAAGTACGCAATTGGATGATACGGTTTGGGCCGTGCACGATCGACGCGTTGTACTCGCGACTCGTTAATTGCCAACGAAGGCAATCATTGCGGCCGCTCCATTTTGCACGTGGTCGGCATCATCGTGTCCTTGCCTTCTATACGTCGCTCGACTTGCCAGCCCATTCCTGTGCGATCCGCATCGAATCTGAGCTTCTTGCCGTCGACCTTGGCGACCGAACTGATGAAAAGCGGCTGGATCAACTGGTGATTATCGGCGCGCATCTGCACGTTGCCATATAGCCAGTCGTAATTCATGCCTTCGAGTGCGCGTGCTACCTTTTCGGGGTCGCTCGATCGAGCCTGGTCGATGGCCTGTGCAAGCATCTCGATCAACACGCCGTGCTGCGACTGGATGTAGTCTTCTTTGTATTTGTCCCGAAACCCGCCGAGGTATTTTAAACCGCGCTCCGACGCCGGGTTTGCGTTGTATACGTGCACGTTCTTGATGTGGCCGAGTGCCGCGTCACCCATAGCCGTGAGCATGCCTGGAAAATTCGCATTATAGGAGTAGTAATCCGCATTCAATCCGGATCCACGGGCCGCCTTTACCAGCAACGAGAAATCATTGCCCCAGTTGCCCGTGATAACCGAGTCCGCCCCGGAGGCCCTGATCTTGGCGACGTAGGGGGCGAAATCCTTGACCTTGCCCAGCGGGTGCAGGTCGTCTCCAACTATCAAAATATCGGGTCTTTTTTGTGCGAGCATCGCACGTGCGGCTCTGGCGACCGCTTGGCCGAAGCTGTAATCCTGATTGATGAGATACATCTTCTTGATGTTCTTGTTCACGGCGATCGTGTCGGTTAGCGCGGACATCTTCATATCCGCATCGGCATCGAAGCGGAAATGCCAGAAACTGCAACGCTCGTTCGTCAGGGCCGGGTCCAGCGCCAAATAGTTCAGATATAGGATTGTACGATCCGGGTTGCGCGTATTGTGCTTCGAGACCGCGTCCGAAAGGGCGAGCGCAACGGAAGAACTGTTGCCCTGCGTGATTTAACGAATTCCTTGATCGCTGGCTTGCCTCAGCGCCAGCAGTGAATCTTGTGCATTGTTCTTGTTATCGAAGGTGACCAGTTCCAGCTTGGCGCCGCCAAGTACGCCACCGCGAGCATTCACCTGGTCGATCGCGTATTGAAACGCTCTCACTTCCATCTCGCCGACGTTGGCGAACGGTCCCGACAATGGATCGATGAAGGCGATGCGCACGCTCTGCGCTGCGGCGGCGCCGGTCAAGGTACATGCCACCACAGCACCCGTCATAACCCATTTGCATATCGGTGTTTTCATTCCAGTTCTCCTCGTTGTCATTGCACTGGGCGCGAATTTAGGACTTCAAACGCTGCTCGTCGTCAAGCGGCGATATCAGCGTCAATACTATACGGCGATGAGCGGCGATCAACACTATGCGCATTGACTGTGTTGCGAGCGAATGATCTGTCCGGGTTTGTAGCACGTGATCTGTCCGACAGCCTGTTCTTCTTCGAGCAAGCAGGGACGGCGAGCAGCTTTCGTAGCGGGCGCGAGACCATCGAAGGCCATGGCCTGTTTGCTTCCAGAATACGCGGCATCAATTTCTCCTGCGCATACGCGCGCGTCGTATCGCGAATCTGGCGCTCTTCTTCGGTGAGCAACTCTTCCAACAACAACGGATCAGCCCAATTAAAATTTAATTTGTCTGCGGATTTGGAAACTTTTTCGGGAGCGTTCATGGGGTGACTCGGAAGGTAGCGGAAAACAACATTCTAACCGCAGCCAATCAGATTGTTCGGGACAATACTGAATCGGGTACTGCCGAAAGCAGCGCGCCAGCATTGGCTCTCAAGGCATGCAACGCCAGACGGCGCGCCGGATAAGCGTTCCACGGCGGGGCAAGCGAAATTGTACGGCAAGCTAAGCGATTATTCGGCGATCAATTTTTTTGGTCAATGGTTCGAAGTACGTACTCGGAGATCGTAATTTCTACTTCGCCTTCACTGTCGGCGATCATCTTGGTCGGCGGCGTGCTCGTTCCCGTATGCACCATCCAGAACGCAAAACCAGGCGCGATCATGTGGCTTTCGGTGACGTTGGTTTGCGCAACTTTTAAATCCGCATCCGCGATGTCGCGATTCGTGACGATAAGGTAGTGCTCATTGCCCAACGGGCCTTTGAGGAAAAACGTCCCTTCCAAAAACGCCTTGCCGCCAGAACGGTACACGTAGTTCCCATGCGGCAATACCTTGGTTACTTGGAAAGCCGCATCCAGCACCCGAACTTCGGGGTAGAAAATCGCAGGCTCCTTGAGGCTGCCCTGGCGCTTGGTCACGACCTTAACCACTAGGTCTACGCCGGAAGCAGGCAATTTGACGCCCTGCACTAGGCGATCTGAGTGTCCATCGTTATATCGCACCGTGCGATCATCGAAGTCAAGGTCGATGGTCTTACCCAACTTCGGCTGCTGGTACGATACCTGGTTGAATCTGGCAACAACTGCCGCAGGCTCGGCGGCGGGTGTGGGCTTTGGGTTCGTGCTTGCACAAGCGCCAAGGCACAGCAATGCGATTGTCAAGCCGATTCTATCCCCTGCGGCCCGCCTCATCGCGCGAGATCCGCGGCGATTTGCTTTGCCACCATCGGGATTCCGGCTCGCATTCCCTGCAAGGCAAGATCCACGTTGGCCGAAATCGCATCGAAATCCGCAAAAAAATATTTTTGCTCAGCCGGGATGCTAATAGCCTCTTTCGCGCCTTGCTCATAACCATAGGAAATGGCGTCCTGGTACAGGAGCTGTTTCCCATCCGGCCTCACCAAACGGACGCTTGAACGCAGAGTCGGAATATATTCCGAGTTCGAGGCGGCGCAGTAGTAGCCCGCTTCCACCACGGTGTCGAGGATTGCCTGGGTGCCTGCGGGTACGCCGTCGTACTTCGGCAGAAATTCCGCTTTGGTGCGCGCAAGCTTGAGCACCTGAACGCTGTAGCCGGCCTTCTCCAGTTCCGCGATCAGGGTGGCTTTGAACTCGGCAGGTAAATCAAATCCACGACTCTTTACTTGCTTGGAAAATGCAGTAGTTTTTGCCGATATCTGTCCAGCGGCAATTAGCGCGCCAATTAGTCCAAAACTTTGCGCGGGGTGGCCTAAATTCACCACCGAATAATCGGGATTAGCCGCAGGTTCAATTAAGGTTATCTGCTGAATCGAGCGATTTGCCTCCTTGTTATAAGCTTGCTTGGGAATATTGGCGCAACCGACGACTGTCAATAGTAAGAGAACGAATACCAGCCTTTTTTGGAACGCGAACATGCGTGCCTCCCTTTATCAGCAGTTATTTTTTGGACGCCGAGTACAGGCGCGTTGGTCACAATTGTCGCTCAATAGTCCCGTCGAAATCAAGAGAATGAAATGGCATGGGTCGGCACGAATCACTTTCGTGGCGGCATACCATCGGCATAAATTAAGTATGCACAGCTCGCCGATTAAATTCCATTGCTTGCACGCACGCGATAGCCACTCCGAGACCGGCGTCGATATTGATTCGCAAGGCATGTCACGCCGCGAGCCGCTCCCAACTTGGCTCGTGGCGTGGTACCAAACTTTATTATTTATGCACATTGATCGGTGGTGTACCCAATTGCTCTAAACCCATACCCAATAACAATCGAGCTTCCGGCCATTTGGTGTCGACCGCGGGACGCGATCCGAGGGGGATCGCTTGCATATACGCGGCGACGGTGTGTCCCGATGTCGGATCCTTCGCGAACAAATCGGCGTCGACGATTTCTTTTTTGTGCACGTGCATGGCGCAGGCGGTTTGCAGCGGAGCGAACGGATCGCGGTGGCGGGCGCCAAAGTCGAAGTAGCCGCATTCGAAACGGGTTATTTTTGTGTATGGCGATTTTAGATCGACCGCCGATAGTTTTGCGGCGCGCGCATTGATTTCCGTGATGCTCAGCGTGGCTTGTTTTTCACCGGTCAGTTCATAGCGCGCCCAGTCAAAGTCGAAGCCAACAGGTTTGCCATTGTTGGCGAATATGATCGCAATCTTTGAACCCGCGCCGATTACCGGCACGCCATTAATCACGCGGCTAAACACGACCGTATTGGCGAACACTTCTTCCGCGATTGGTTTTTGGCCAAGTTGGGTGGAGCCGCCGCCACCTACTTGGAATTCAGAGAAGAACGGCAACAATTGTTCGTTCACCGCAATGGGGACGAAATCGCCGAGCGCAGACTTAATGAACGCCATTCCCAATTTTTCCAACGTGTCCTGACTCATGCGTTGCGCCAGCGGCAACGCTTTGTTGTTCGTGCTGTCCAGATAGCCGTAATTGCGATAACGCACGCTGGTGCCGTCATCATCTACGTGCATGATCCAGCCCTTGCCGACGAAGTCGATGCGGTCCTTGCGGCGTTCGATCGTGGGCAGACCCGATGTTTGAATGGAAGCGAGGGGATCGCTGAAACGCTTCATTAGCAATTCCGCGACAACTTCACGGCCAAGTCCCGGCGCGCGGCGAAGCAACGGCACCGCAAGTTGGCCCAGCGCGGCTTTTTGCGCGCGGGCGGCCGCGGCAACGCGTTGCGGATAGTCCGCGGCGAAACTCGGCGCGTTGAGCGCCAAGGCGAATACGATTGGTGAGAGGATGTGCATTGCGGTGTGAATAAATTTCATCATTTTTTCCTGGAGAGGTCGATTACAGGTTGTCCCAATACCAATAGCAGTACCAGCCAATTTGTCCGTCGCGCAGGCGCGGATACGAGGTGAAGTTCTGCCACTTCATGTTGTCGCGGCGGCTCTCGCAGCTCGATTGATTCGTGCCCGTCGCCATCACGGTCAAATCCTGATCGACATACCAATCGGAGTTGCCGTCCTTCCATGCGTATTTGATGGTGTGTTGTTTTTGCAGATTGTCGGCGTAGTCCTCGCCGACTTCGTTGGTTGTCACCGAGTCGTAAACTTTGTCGTGACTGTCGGTAGCGATACGTAGCCCGCCGCGG
Source organism: Burkholderiales bacterium (assembly GCA_046598945.1). GTDB lineage: Bacteria > Pseudomonadota > Gammaproteobacteria > Burkholderiales > JALYOK01 > JALYOK01. Next base: position 5,313 of record JBKJHT010000055.1, read on the forward strand.
AAAATAGAACCCATGCGATCCGATTGTTTGCCGTCATTGAATTTCAACGTTTCGCAAGAATAAGTCGAGAAAATGCTCGCGCCGTAGGATTGATCGCCCAGGCGCATGGAGGTCGAGTTTGCGAGCGAACCTGAATCCCACATGGCCCAGACGGATTTGTTCGACCAACCGCCGCCGTGCGTGTTGACATAAACCAGATTCACCCGATCCAACTCATCGGTGCTTTCCCACTAATACTTAGCACCATGCAGATCGTAATAGTAGACCTGAGTATCGGTATCGTTCAGCTCTGCGTTGAACCAATCGCATCGTTCCCACGAGTAGGGCAAGGTTGTCTGCCAACCATTTTGATAATCGCGCTGACATTCGGCGCCGAAACGGCCGGCGTTGGCGATCTGAGATGCAAACAGTAGTGCGAGAAAAAATCCGAGCCAGATAACTGGCCGGGATGAAATTGATATAGATTTGAATGCGTCGTTCATATTCCTCTCCTAGTTGTAAGTTGATCGTCACATCGCTGCTACGATGTCGATCGAATCATAGAGTGGACTCGGCGAGAAAAATATTAGCCTAACGGGCTATGTCGTTTGGGCTATTGCGCGCCTAAACGGGTGGCGGACATGAGAGGGAGAGCGCCGTGGATATTGCTTCTCCTGCCATGCCTCGGCACGCGACTGGTGGCTTGATCGACCTTGCGGTGCTGAATCCGTTTATTGCTTCACCCACTCAACTCGGTACGTACACTTTCTTAAGTTGCGAATAGCAGATGACGTCGTCTTCGCAAGGCAACGGCGAGTGCGTGATGTCCGACGGCGCGCGCTACAAAGCGCATATCGGCGGCTAATGTGTTGGTTAAAAATGAAACGGCAACCGAGCCAGGATCCGCGCGGATACTGGCTCGCAGGGCAGGCATTGCCACCAGGCAAGCAGGATGCGCCTGCTGGCACGGCAACACAATTGTCATTGACCATTGTTGTTCGCACCGGTACGCTCACCCCTTTCCCTGAGGATCAAAACAATGACGGAGCGCATTCTATTTCGAACCGGCGAGGCGACCGTGGAAGCCAAGCCCGGACAATTCACCGACGCAATGCCTGAGATTTTGATCGGCGAGGTGAGCGGGCCGGTGGGGCAAGCGTTTGCGGGCATGATGGGGCAGAGCGCGGGACATACGCGCATGTTCGCGATTCGCGATTGCAATCAAATGGTCAAGCCGGCGACGATGATGGCGCCGAAGGTCACGATCAAAGACGGCGCGACGATCAATTTGCTCGGCGGCGTGGTGCAATCCGCGACGGCGGATGCGGTGTTGGATTGCGTGATCGACGGCTTGTTGCCGCGCGATCAGGTGAACGATCTTTGCATCATCGCGTTAATTTGGTTGGATCCGCGCGCGGTGAAAGATCCGAATTTGGATCAGAAAGATTTGTATCGCACCAACTACGAAGCGACGAAACTTGCGATTAAGCGCGCGATGAATAACGAGCCGAGCATCGATGAGTTGATCGCGAATCGGCATACGATTAAGCGTTGCATGTTTGATGCTGACGCGAAGTAAATTCGCTACATCGTCATTCGCGCAGAATGGCTTCCCGCCTTCGCGGGAATGACACTGAGGTTAGTTTTAGGGAAATCGAAAATTGAGCCGTTTCGAATCGGAATAAATATGCATCGCTGTTTTTTTATTTTTCTGCTCGGTATCGCGCCGTATGTGCACGCCGAGCCCCTGCCAGCATCCGTCGTCAAGGCATTACAACAAGCAGACATTCCGCTAAGCGCCGTCGGTATCTACGTGCGTGAACTCGGGTCGGCCAAACCGGATATCGCCCACCGCGCCGACCAGGCAATGAATCCCGCGTCTGTCATGAAACTGGTGACGACCTACGCGGCGCTGGAACTCCTGGGCCCGGCCTATACCTGGAAAACCGATGTCTTCGCCACAGGGCTCAATGGCGATTCCGTATCCGGCAATCTGACTCTGCAGGGCCACGGCGATCCTGCGCTGACCCTGGAGGATTTTTGGCTGATGCTGCGCGCATTGCGCCAGCGCGGCGTGCGCTTGATCAAGGGCGATCTGGTCTTGGATCAACGCTATTTCGATTTGCCGAACACCGACCCAAACGGTTTCGATAACAAGGGCTACCGCGCGTACAACACCCACCCCGAGGCGACGCTGGTCAGTTTCAAAGCCGTCAGCGCACGTTTTATTCCGAGCGCCGATGGCGCGAGCTTGAAGGTCGTCCTCGATCCCGATTTGCCGCAAATCAAACTGCAAAACAAGGTAAACGTGAAACTCGGTCCCTGCCCGAATGACTGGCGGGAGGGCATTGCCAAAGACGTGCAAAACGGCCCGCGCTCGGCGACTATCGTATTACGTGGCAGCTTTGCCCTCGATTGCGGCGAAAAATCGCTTCAATTCAATTTGTTGTCCAACCCCGAATTTGTCGCCGGCGTGTTCCGCTCGCTCTGGGCCGAGATGGGCGGCGCCTGGCTCGGCGCCGTAAAGGAAGGCAAAGCGCCAGAAGGTGAGCGCCCACTACTATCGTGGGAGTCGAAACCATTAGGGGAAGTGGTTCGGGATACCAATAAATGGAGCAATAACCTGATGGCACGTACGATCTTGTTGAGTCTGGGCGCAGAACGCTTCGGCGCACCCGCAACGACCGCCAAGGGTGAGCGCGCAATCAAAGATTGGCTCGCGCAAAAAGACCTGGAATTTCCAGAGCTTATCATCGAAAACGGCGCCGGTTTGTCGCGCCAGGAACGTATCAGCCCAAAGAGCCTCGGCGATATGCTGGTGGATGCCGGCAAAAGCCCCGTCATGCCGGAACTGATCTCCTCACTGCCTATCGCCGGAATCGACGGCACCATGAAAAAACGCCTCAAAAACAATGAAATAACCGGTCGTGCCCACATCAAAACCGGGACCTTGGACGGCGTCAAGACTATTGCCGGATACGTCCTCGGCAAGTCGGGAAAATGGCTGGCTGTGGTATTTTTGATCAATCATGCCAATGCCGGCGAGGCCGATGTTGCGCAGGACGCACTGCTGCAATGGGCTTACCAAAAATAGTCGGGAAATTGTTTGGGCAGTCGCGACGTATCGGCTATCATAAAAGTTAACAATCTGAAGCTTGAGCAATAAATCGTGCGCAAGGGGTAATATCATGTTTTATATAATATTTTTTCGCTGCGCTCGCTGTTCTCTGGCTGGACTACTGTTAGCCACGCCCATGACTTATGCCGCCGGCGCCAATTGGTTCGGCGGTATCGACGTTACCGGCCGCTTGGCCGACGCTCGAAATTTTTCCGGCCGCATCGACGACAACATTAAATCGCGCAAGATTTACGGCGCCTACCAGATCAATCGCCTGCTTGGCATCGAAATGGGCGCCGACATCGGGCGGGTGAGCGCCCGCGATAACGGTTTGATCGAGCCGGGTAGTCTGGCGCCAGGATTACGGCCCAAAGGTTGGCAATTTTCCAGTACCGGCACCTTACCCATCAGCCAAAAACTCGGCGTTACCGGTAAAGTCGGCGCCTATCGTGGCGAGCTTGACGTAAGCGCCAGCCAGTCGATCAACAACGATGGTAAAACCAAACCCATGTACGGAGTCGGTCTCAAGTACGACTTCAGCCAAAACTTCCGCGTGCAAGGCGGCTGGGATCGTTATCGTCTCGGGACGGATAACACGACGATCGACGGCGATCGGAATATTGATTTGTTGTCGATTGGGCTGAAGTATCGCTTTTAGTCGGGCAACTTGTTCGCGCGAGCATACGGCGGCTTCCTCCAAGTCGTCCGAGTCGTTTCCTAAGATACACGATTGTTGCCGCGCAATTCTTCAAAAGACGTATCGCCAGGAGCCGCGCGCCACTTGCCTCCCAGTCAATGCATTGCCAGGAGCCAAGTTGGGCGCGGCTCCTGGCGCAGTGATTCAGACTATCGAATCAACGCACTGAATAGCCAATGACTTATTTGATCACATAGTGCCCAAGAATTCCGGCAAAAATCGCACCGCCCACCCAGTTGTTGTGGCGAAAGGCTTGAAAGCATCCGGCGCGATCGCGGTGGCGAATTAGAAAATAGTGATAACCCATCATGGCGGCGGCAACGGCTAATCCAATGTAATAAATCCAACCGAAGCCGATCATTGACCCAATCATTGCCATGATACCGATCACCAGCGCATAGGAAATCATTACAGCGGCGACGTCGTAGCCCGCGAACAAAATCGCTGACGTGTTGAGGCCAAGTTTTACGTCGTCGTTGCGATCGACCATGGCGTATTCGGTATCGTAGGCGATGGCCCAAAAAATGTTCGCCAGCAACATGATCCAGGCCAATGCGGGAACCATACCGGTTTGCGCGGCGAATGCCATCGGTATGCCGAAGCCGAACGCCACGCCGAGATAGGCCTGGGGGATCGCGAAGAAGCGTTTGGTGTAGGGATAACTCGCGGCGATGAGTAGTGCCGGGAAGGACAACGCGATGGTGAGCGCGTTGGTTTGCAGCACTAACAAAAACGCCAAAAGCGCAAGGACGCCCGCAACCGCCAGCGCTTCTTTGGTGGAAATTTTTCCGGCGGTGAGCGGACGGTTCTGGGTGCGCTCGACATGCAGATCAAAATCGCGATCGGCGTAGTCGTTGATGGCGCAACCGGCCGAACGCATGAGTAGCGTCCCGAGCGAGAAAATGAAAATCAACTTCGCGCTCGGCTGACCAGCGGCCGCGATCCACAGCGCCCACAGCGTTGGCCACAGCAACAATAACGTGCCGATGGGTTTGTCCAACCGCACCAACTTCGCATACAACACCAAACGATCAACCATTGCGCTCATACTTTGAGATAGTCGATTTTGCTGTGCATCCAGCGGGCGAGATGTCGATCGGCGGTAGCGGGATCATCTTTCAACAAGCGTTCGGCCCAGGTGCGCGCGGCTTCCAACAGATCGACGTCGAGTTCGAGATCGGCGAATCGTAACATCGGTGCGCCGCTCTGCCGGGCGCCGAGGAATTCGCCTGGACCACGCAAAGCTAAGTCCTGGCGGGCGATTTCAAAGCCGTCGGTATTCTCATAGGTGATTTTCAGCCGCGCACGCGCGGTTTCCGATAGCGGATTTTGGAACAACAAAATGCAGGTGCTTTGCTGCGCACCGCGCCCGACGCGACCGCGCAGTTGATGCAGTTGCGACAGGCCCATGCGCTCGGCATTTTCGATCACTATCAGCGTCGCGTTCGGTACATCAACGCCGACTTCGATCACCGTTGTCGCGACCAACAGTTGAATCGCGCCGCGGGTGAACGCTTCCATCATCGCCGCTTTTTCAGCCGGCGCTAATCGCCCGTGCACCAAGCCGACGCGAAATTCCGGAAACGTTGCCTCGAGGTGGGCAAAGGTGTCGACCGCCGTTTGCAATTGCAACACCTCCGATTCCTCAATCAGCGGGCATACCCAATAGGCTTGCGCGCCGTCCCGACAGGCAGCGCGGATGCGCGCGACCACTTCTTCGCGTCGCGCATCGGAGACGAGTTTGGTGACCACAGGCGAGCGACCCGGCGGCAATTCATCGATCACTGACACATCTAGATCGGCGAAAAAGCTCATTGCCAATGTTCGCGGAATCGGCGTTGCGCTCATCATCAACTGATGCGGCTGAACGGCCCCGCGTGTGCCTTTACCACGTAGGGCGAGGCGCTGATCGACGCCGAAGCGATGTTGCTCGTCGATCACCACCAAGCCTAATTTTTTGAATGCAACGTCGGCTTGAAACAGCGCATGGGTGCCGACAATAAGCTGGGCCGCGCCGTTGCTCGCGGACTCGAGCGCGGTGCGTTTGGCCTTACTTTTTAGGCTACCCATCAACCATGCGGTTTGCACGCCCAGCGGGGTGAGCATTGCATCGATTTTGCGAAAATGTTGCTCGGCCAATATTTCCGTCGGCGCCATCAACACGGCTTGATAGCCATTGGCGATGGTGCGCGCACAGGCCAGTGCCGCGACAATGGTCTTGCCGCTGCCGACGTCGCCTTGTAACAAGCGCTGCATTGGATGGCGCTGGTCGAGATCGCGATTGATCTCTTCGAGCGCACGGCTCTGCGCGCCCGTCAGCGCAAACGGCAGGGAGGCCAACAACTGCGCCACGAGCGCGCCGCTATCACTTAGCCTCGGCGCCGCATGGGCGCGCCGTTCGCGATAGGCGCGGCGCATGGAGAGTTGCTGCGCCAGCAGTTCGTCGAATTTCAAGCGCCGCCATGGGGGGGCGGACTTGTCTTCCAATTGGCTTTGCGATTGATCCGGCGCGGGGCGATGGAGCAAGCTCACGCTCGTCTCGAAACTCGGCAATGAGAGTTGTTTCAGTAAATCCTCGCTGAGCGTGTCGCTCAAATCGCAACGCGCTAACGCTTGATGAATAAGTTTTTTAATCGTCGCCTGCGGTAGGCCGGCGGTGGTCGGATAGACCGGCGTTAAGGTTTCCGCCAGTGGCGCACTTTCGCCGACAACGCGATATTTTGGGTGCACCATCTCCGGCCCAAAATAACCTTGCCGTTGCTCGCCCAACACGCGCAGCCGCACCCCCGCTTGCAGTTGTTTTATCTGGCTCGGATAAAAATTGAAGAAGCGCAAATACAACACCGCGCTGCCATCGGCGATTTGACACACCAACTGGCGTCGCGGCCGATATTGAACTTCCGCGTGCAGTAACTCGCCTTCCGTTTGGGCATTGCGATCGAACGGCAAATCGCTGATGGGGTAGAGAAGGGTTTCGTCTTCGTAACGCAGCGGCAGGTGTAACACCAAATCGAAATCCGTGCGAATGCCTAATTTCACCAGCCGATTACGCGTCGGCTGGCTGCTGGCGGCCAGGATGGAAACAACGTTAAGTTTTTGTGCTGGCGGCGGCAAGGCGAGGGCTAGTCGCTGCCCTTGATGCGACGGATGCGCACCACCTCGGGAACCGCGCGGAGCTTTTGCATCACCATCGCTAAATGGTTACGGTCTTTTACCTGTACCGTAAATTCAATAGTGGTGTAGGCTTGGGAATCTTTTTCCGTGGTGGCGAAATTTTCGATATTGGAATTTGCCTCGGCGATGCTCGCCGCGATTCGCGCTAATACGCCCGGTTGATTCGCCGCAACGATTTTAACGCGCACATCGAACACTCGGTCGCTGACATTGTCCCATAACACATCAATCCACTTGTCGGGATCGGTGCGAAACTGCCGGATGGCGTTACAGTCATGGGTATGAATAGTCAGCCCTTGACCTTTGTTGATGAAGCCGAGAATCGGATCCCCAGGAATCGGCATGCAACATTGAGCGAATTGCACCGCCATCCCTTCGCTGCCGCGAATCGTGATGCTGCCCAGCTTATGTTCATGTGGAGTTGGGTCGGAGAGCCGGAGCAGCCGACTCGCCACCACCACGTTCAAACGTTTGCCTAAGCCGATTTCGGACAGCACAATCTCGCGAGTCTTACTCTTGTCGCCACGCCATAATTGTTCCCAATGGCTGTCGTTAATTTCCTCGGGGTCAACGCCAAGCGCGCGCAAGGCTTGATTGAGTAATCGCTCGCCGAGCATGACCGATTCGTCAAAGCGAATCGTTTTCAGATAATGACGAATGTGCGAACGCGCCTTGCCAGTAACGACAAAATTCAGCCAGCCGGGATTCGGCGCCGCGTGTGCCGCGGTAACGATTTCGATACGGTCGCCGCTCTTGAGCCGCACGCGTAGCGGGGCCAACTCGTGATTGATCTTGGCGGCAACACAACGATCGCCGATGTCGGTGTGCACCGCGTAGGCAAAATCGACGGCCGTTGCGCCCTTCGGCAGAGATTTTATTTCGCCGCGCGGGGTGAACACATACACTTCGTCGGGAAAAAGATCGAACTTGACGTACTCCAGAAACTCGGTGGAATCGCGACTCTGAGTCTGAATCTCCAACAAAGATTGCAGCAGGCGGTGGGTACGCTTCTGCAGTTCATTGAGCGAGCCGTCACTGGATTTGTACAGCCAATGGGATGCCACCCCCGCTTCCGCAATGCGATGCATGTCCTGCGTGCGGATTTGAATTTCCATCGGCGTACCGAACGGCCCGATCAATGCCGTGTGTAACCCCTGATAGCCATTGGCTTTTGGAATGCCGATATAGTCTTTGAACTTACCGGGAATCGGTTTGTATAAATTGTGCAGCGCGCCCAGCGCAAGGTAACAAGACGGCAAGTCTTTTACGATCACCCGCAGCCCGTAAATATCCAGAACCTCGGCGAAGCTCAGCGATTTCTCGATCATTTTTTTATAAATGCTGTAGAGGTGCTTCTCGCGCCCATACACACTGGCTTCGATGTTATCGGCGGCCAGGCGCTCTTCGACGGCATGTTGAATTTTTGAAACCACTTCGCGCCGATTACCGCGCGCCGCTTTAAGGGCTTTCGTGAGCACGCGGTACCGGGTAGGATAAAGGTGACGAAACGACAGCTCTTGCAATTCTTGGTAGATATTGTTTAAGCCCAAGCGATTGGCGATCGGGCCGTAGATTTCCAGCGTCTCGCGGGCAATGCGGGTCTGCTGCTCGCGACTAACCGCATCCAGCGTGCGCATGTTGTGCAAACGATCAGCCAGCTTAATCAAGATCACGCGGACATCGCGCGCCATCGCCAGCAACATCTTGCGGAAATTTTCCGCTTGCGCATGTTGTTGCGATTCAAATTCGATTTTAGTGAGTTTCGACACGCCATCAACCAGGTCGCCAACGGATTTGCCGAAGGCGCGGGTGATCTCGCGCTGGGTCGTGCCGGTATCCTCCACGGTGTCGTGTAACAGGGCCGCCATCAACGCTTGCGGATCGAGATGCATATCCGCTAGGATTTTGGCAACGGCGACCGGGTGCGTGATGTACGGTTCGCCGCTCTTGCGAAACTGGCCTTCGTGAGCGGCCTTGGCGAGTTCAAACGCAGCTTCGACCTGCGCGACATCCTCGGGCTTTAAATAGCTCGAGACCGCGTGGGACAGTTCTGCTACTTCAGCCATGACGTACGCCAATTATGAGGAAGGCAATAACTTAGTTTGAAAGTTGGAGAATTCCAAAAAGTCTTGAGGCGGCCAGTCTAACAAAGCCATTTCAACGCGCTTAAATTTGCGGCGGTGGCACGCGATTGAGTATTTCAATGCCCACCTTACCCGCGGCGATTTCGCGTAATGCGATGACGCAGGGCTTGTCCTTGTTCGCTTCGACTTGGGGCGTCGCGCCGATCGATAGTTGCCGCGCTCTCACCGTCGCCACTAACGTTAACTCAAAGCGGTTGGGGATTCTCTTCAAACATTCGTCGACAGTAATTCTAGCCATGTGATTCTCGTTGTGTCAGATTCATTAACAACGACTCGTGTGCCGCGAGTTGTCGCGCGATTTGCAGCCGTTGTGTGCGGATGATGCCGGATAGATCTTTCACGGCATCGGTGAAGTTATTGTTAATAATAACATAGTCAAATTCCACGACATGGCTGATGTCCTCTTGCGCGGCCGCCAGACGGCGTTGAATTGTTTCCGGCGTGTCCTGTTTGCGCCCTTCCAAGCGTGCGCGTAGCGCCTCGAGCGTAGGCGGCAATATAAAGATGCTAATGACGTTGGAAAATATCTTGCGTAGCTGTTGCGCGCCTTGCCAATCGATTTCCAACACGACATCATGGCCGTTTTTGAGCGTCGCGTCGATCCAGCGCTGCGACGTGCCGTAAAGATTGCCGTAGACTTCCGCGCTTTCCAAAAACTCGCCGTTGGCCGCCATCTGCAAAAATGGGTCGCGATCGATAAAGTAATAGTCCTTGCCGTGGACCTCGCCGGGGCGCGGGCTGCGCGTCGTGTGAGACACGGAGAGCCGCACCAGGCGGTCCTCTGCAAGCAATGCCGCAACCAAACTGGATTTTCCCGCGCCCGACGGGGCGGCAATAATGAATAGGTTTCCTGTAGTCATCGCTTAAGGCGAGATGAGCACGGACGCACAACGATAGAGACGGGCGAGCCGATCGTTGTCAGTGTCCACGCGCCACTCACTCTATATTTTGGATTTGCTCGCGCATTTGTTCGATCAAAACTTTCATCTCGACCGAGATTTTCGACACGTCGGACGAAACGGATTTTGCGCCCAGGGTATTGGCCTCACGATTCAATTCTTGCATCAGGAAATCGAGCCGCTTGCCAGCAGCGCCGCCCTTACCGAGCACGCGCCGTACTTCACTCAGATGCGCCTTTAGCCTGGACAGTTCTTCGTCGACATCGATCTTGCTGGCGAATAACACCACTTCTTGGCGCAAACGATCGTCCTCCGGGCTGGCCATGGCCTCGCGTAGCTTCGTCACCAATTTTTCTTCGAACGCGGCGACCAACTTCGGAATAAGCGGCGTCGCTTCGGTAGCGAGGGCATCCAGGCGAGCGCCACGCTCAAGCAAAATGGCTTTGAGCTTCTCGCCTTCGCGCGCGCGGCTGTGGCCTAGCTCGGCTAACGCTTCATTGAGCAATGTCAGTGCATCGTTTGCAATCCGCTCCACCGGCGGCGAATCTTGATCGAAGATTCCAGGGAAATTCAGGATATTCGAAACGGACAGCGGCGCGCTGCCAGGTACCAGGGATTTGATGGATTCGTTGTATTTAAGCAGTTGCCGCAGCACGCCTTGGTTAAGCGGCAATCCCTTCGCCGCGCTCGGGATGGGTGTGAACCCGAGTCGGCAGTCAAACTTCCCGCGGGAGATTTTTTGATTGATCGCCTCGCGCAGGCCCGTTTCCAGCGACCGCAATTCGTCGGGTAATCGCAGTTGAACTTCCAAGTAGCGATGATTAACGGAGCGCAACTCAAGATTGAGCTGACCATAATCGTAGTCTTGGCTGCGGCTGGCAAAGCCGGTCATACTGTTAATCATCACTTGATCGAATCCTATAATAAATCTTAGAAAGCGTTGCTAAATACTCGTAATATATGGAGAATAGCCTACCCTTCAATCACCGTACCATACCATTATTTGAGCATGGCGCAACACGCTGAACTTGCATTGCCGGAAGGCTATCAGTTGCCGGATTATCGCATTCTTCGCAGCCTTTCATCGGGTGGGTTCAGTACCGTCTATCTGGCGCAGGATGCGAGCGAAACGCAGGTAGCGATCAAAGAGTATTTGCCAAATGGCTTAGTGGTGCGCTCAGATGCCATGGAAGTACAAGCGAATTCACCCGAGAATGTTCCCCCGTTTCGCCACGGCATGAAGTGTTTTTTCGAGGAAGGACGAACCTTAGCGCAAATCAATCATCCGAACGTGGTCCGGGTTGAAAATTTCTTTCGCGCCAACGAGACCGTGTATTTAGTTATGCGCTATATGCGTGGGAGGACACTGGATTTTCATATTCGCTCGAACAAGCAATATTTCACCGAAAGTTTTATGCGCCGCTTGTTCTTGAGTCTGCTCAACGGCCTGCGCGAAGTTCATACGCATAAGTTGTTGCATTTGGACATCAAGCCCGCCAATATATATGTCACTATGGATGCAACACCGGTACTGTTGGACTTTGGGTCGGCACGCATGACGCTCAACCACGATCGGCCACAATTGATCCCGATGTACACCAGGGGCTTCGCCGCCCCCGAACAATATCGCGGCATGGCGGGCCTCGGACCGTGGACCGACATCTATTCCGTCGGCGCGACCATGTATGCCTCACTCTCCGGCACCCCACCGCAAAGTTCCGATAAGCGTGAAAAAGAAGATCAGTTACGCCCGGCGGTTGATGCCTGGCAGGGTCAATTTTCCGCGCACTTGTTGAGTACCATCGATCAATGCTTACGCCTGGATCCGCTACAACGGCCGCAAAGCGTTTATGCGCTGCAGAAAGCCTTGCTGGAATCGGGATCTGAAGTACCGGAGGCAAAGGTGAGTCTGCTGAATACGATTCGGCGCGGCATCAACCGGCTGGGAGCGCGTTAATGACACTCCCGTTCGATATATTTCAGCAATCCTTGATTAGCGGTCGCAAGACCAACCAAGACCGCGTTGGCTACGCCTACGCCAATGAGACCGTGTTAATGGTCGTGGCGGACGGCATGGGCGGGCACTTAAATGGCGAGATCGCCGCCGAAATCGCGGTACGTGTATTGATCCAGCGTTTTAATGGCGAAGCGCGTCTGGGGCTGAGCAATCCCGGACCGTTCCTGCGCAGCGCGCTAGAAGCCGGGCACGACGCCATCGGCAGCTACACCGGCAAAAACAACCTAGTCGAATACCCGCGCACAACCTGCGTTGCCTGCATCGTGAAAAACAAGATCGCCTACTGGTGCCACGCCGGTGATTCTCGCCTTTATTTGATCCGCCACGGCCACGTATACAAACGCACCCGCGATCATTCCCGAGTTCAGCGCATGATCGACGCAGGATTAATCACCGAGCACCAAGCGCTCACCCATCCGGAACGCAACAAGATTTATAGTTGCCTCGGCGGCGACCAGTTGCCGACGATTTCCGTTTCGGAAGGTACGCAACTCAATCCCAGCGATATCTTGTTGTTGTGTAGCGATGGCTTTTGGGGCACGCTCACATCGGCGGAAATCGAAACCCAGTTGACTGAAGATCCGTTCGCTGTCGCGCTGCCCAAGTTAATCCAAAAATCGCTCGACATTGCCGGCGCCCATGGCGACAACCTATCGGTGGTTGGACTGCAATGGCCCGGCGCCGTGGAAAAACTAGAATACATCGATTCCGCCGTCACCATGCCCGCGGACTTTCTTACCCAGCCCATTGCGCGTTCCGATAACCGCGCCAAGGTCGACGACATGAGCGATGCCGAAATCGAACGTGCCATCACCGAAATTCAAAACGCCATCCAGAAATTCTCCAAATGACAGCAGCCCTAGCCCAACGTCCCAGCGGTCGCGGTATCGACCAGTTGCGCGATATTCGTCTCACCCGCCGTTACACACGTCACGCCGAGGGATCGGTGTTAATCGAGTGCGGCGATACGAAAGTGATTTGCACCGCGAGCATCGACGAGAAGGTCCCGCCATTCTTGAAAGGTAAAGGCCAAGGCTGGCTTACCGCCGAATACGGCATGCTGCCGCGCGCCACCGGAACGCGCGTCGACCGCGAAGCGGCGCGCGGTAAGCAAACCGGCCGCACGCAGGAAATCCAACGTCTCATCGGCCGCAGTTTGCGCGCCGTGATCGATCTGTCAAAAATCGGCGAGCGCACCATCCAAATCGATTGCGATGTCATTCAAGCCGATGGCGGCACGCGCACCGCCAGTATTACCGGCGCCTATGTCGCCGTGGCCGATGCGGTCGCCTATCTACTGGCAAAAAAGAACCTCGGCGCCTCGCCGCTGCGCGATCATGTCGCCGCGATTTCCGTCGGCGTTTATCGCGGCGCCGCGGTGCTCGACTTGGACTATCTGGAAGATTCCGATTGCGATACGGATATGAATGTGGTGATGACCGGCAGTGGCGGCTTCGTCGAAGTACAGGGCACGGCCGAAGGTGACGCTTTCACGCAGGAACAAATGAATTCCATGCTTGCCTTGGCGAAAAAGGGTATTCAGGAATTAGTCACCGCGCAGCGGGCGGCGCTCGGCGCCCAGTGATCGCTAAACTGGTCATCGCCAGCGCCAATCCCGGTAAGCTGCGCGAAATTCAGGCGATCCTGGCGCCGCTGAATATTTCCATCTTTGCCCAAAAAGCGCTGGGCATAAGCGAAGCCGACGAACCCCATGGCACGTTTATCGAAAACGCCTTGGCAAAAGCGCGCCACGCCAGCGCACAAAGCGGCCTACCGGTCTTGGCGGATGACTCCGGCATTTGCGTCGATGCGCTCAACGGCGAGCCCGGTGTGCATTCCGCCCGTTACGCCGGCGAACCGAAATCCGATGCGCGCAATAATGAAAAGCTCATTCGTGCGCTCAGTGATCAAACCCACCGCAACGCTCATTACTATTGCGTGATGGCCTTGCTGCGCCACGCCAACGATCCCGAACCCATCCTCGCCGAGGGGGCATGGCACGGCGAAATTATCCTAAGCCCGCGCGGAATAAACGGCTTTGGCTACGATCCCTATTTTTTTCTGCCCGCTTTCGGCAAAACCAGCGCGGAACTCGAACCCGCACACAAAAACCGCATCAGCCATCGCGCCCAAGCGCTGGAACAGTTGATGCGCAAATTGCAACGGCCGATTTAAATCTGTCGTCATCCGCCTTGTCGCAAACCCAGCCCATAGAATTCAAGTCGCAACAATCCAGCGACACCCGCATTGGCGTTGCCGCCTTGCCGCCGCTGGCGTTGTACATCCACATCCCGTGGTGTGTGCGCAAGTGTCCGTACTGCGATTTCAATTCCCACGAAGCACGCGGCGAGGTTCGCGAAAGCGTTTATGTCGACGCCCTGATCGGCGATCTCGACGCGGCGCTGCCGCATATTTGGGGACGACCGGTACACACGATTTTCTTTGGTGGCGGCACACCGAGTTTGTTTTCAGCCGCGTCATTGGATCGCTTGTTGAGCGAAGTGCGCGCCCGCGTCCCGCTCGCGCCGGGAGCGGAGATCACGCTGGAGGCCAATCCCGGTACATTTGAGGTGGAGAAATTTGCCGCCTACCGCAAGCTTGGCATTAACCGTCTGTCGATCGGGATCCAGAGTTTTAATCCAACGCATCTCAAAGCATTGGGCCGAATTCACGACGATGACGAGGCGCGCCGCGCCGTGGCGATCGCGCGCGATAATTTCGACAACTTCAATCTCGATCTGATGTACGCGCTGCCGCAGCAGACGCTGGCGGAAGCGCTTGCTGACATCGATCATGCAGTGAGTCTGGGCGCGCCGCATATTTCCGCCTATCACCTCACGCTCGAACCCAACACCTTGTTCTACAAACATCCGCCGCCGTTACCCGACCATGACGCCAGCGCCACCATGCAAGAGGCTATCGAAAGCAAATTACAGGCGGCGGGATATACGCACTATGAAACCTCAGCCTTCGCCAAGCCGGGCCGTTCGTGCAAACACAATTTGAATTACTGGCAATTTGGTGATTACCTCGGCATCGGCGCTGGCGCCCACAGCAAGCTGTCGTTTCGCGATCGGATCGTACGCGAGATGCGCTACAAGCATCCTGAAACGTATTTGCAGAAAGTAAAAAGCGGCGCCGCGGTACAAGAACATCGCGTGATCGGCGCGGCGGATTTGCCATTTGAGTTCATGATGAACGCACTGCGCCTAACCGGCGGCGTGGCGCTCGCGATTTTTTCCGAACGCACCGGGTTGCCGATTAACGTTGTGGCAAAAACCCTGGCGCAAGCAGAAGCCAAGCAACTAATCGCTCGCGACCACCGGCATCTCGCGCCAACGCGGCAGGGGCAGCGCTTCTTGAACGACTTGTTGGAAATGTTTTTGCCGGATGAATGACTGTGATTTCTATTTGATCGGGAGACCGACGTTTTAAGGTCATTGCCAGGCGGCTCCTGGCGTGGTGTATCAAGCGCTAACGAGACTCGCGAGTTCTCGCGTTAATTCTCCGGCGCCGATTTCTTTGCAGCCGGTCGCGTTTTGGCCGCACCATAGCGGTGAAAAATCGCCGGAGCCGCGCGCTTCCGCTTTCGCACGCAGCGGCGCGATCGCCGATGTGGCGAGGGGAAATGCCGGCGCTGCCGGGTTGAGTGGCCCGATGGTTTTCATCACGCTGTTCAAAATACCGCGCGCCGGCCGGCCGGTAAAAATGTTGGTGAGTGCGGTGTGGCGCGCCGCCTCGCTTTTCAGCGCCTTGCGATGTACCGCGCTAATGGTTGCTTCCGGGCACAGCAAATACGCGGTGCCGATTTGCGCGCCTGCCGCGCCCAAGGATAGCGCGGCGCGCACGCCGGCGGCGTCGGCAATGCCGCCGGCGGCGATGACGGGAATTTTCACGGCGCGCACGATTTGTGGCAACAACGACATCGTGCCTACTTGAGTGGTGAGATCGTCGGACAGAAAAATACCGCGATGTCCACCGGCCTCCAATCCCTGCGCGATCACGGCATCGACACCTTTATCTTCCAGCCACAACGCTTCCGTGACGGTGGTCGCCGAGGAAAAAATCTTCGCACCGATTTTCTTTACCCGCTCGAGCAGGCGATCGGACGGCAAGCCAAAGTGGAAACTCACAACCTGCGGTTTGAATTCTTCGAGTATCGCCGCCATTTCGTCGTTGAAGGCGGCACGCCCTGGGCCGGTTGGAATGGTTGCCTCATCGATGCCGAATTCCATATAGAACGGCGCGAGCTTCCGGCGCCAGGCCGCCTCCCGCGCGGTATTAAAAACGGGCGGCATGTGGCAAAAGAAATTGACGTTAATGGGTTTGTTGGTGTGGCTGGCGATGTTATGCAGTTCATTGCGCATACCCTTGGCATCGAGCATGGCGCAGGGCAGGGAACCGAGTCCGCCCGCATTGGACACGGCGATCGCCATGGCGCTGGCTTGTGCGCCGGCCATGGGCGCTTGAATGATGGGGAGTTCGATACCGAGCAGGCGTTGTAGTGTCATTGCTTAGATCCTATTGAAGTGTCTTTCCGTGGCGCGGCGAAGAATCTGCTTTTGGGTTTGAAACGGAGTTGGCGAAAAGCAGATCCTTCACTTCGTTCAGGATGACGTAAATAAATGAGTGCGCCAGCAGGCAATTGCCGCGCGCCTCTCAGGCAATGCATCGCCACGGGCCAATATCTATGCGGTTCCTGGCGTGGCGCCCTAGAGCGGTTTGGTAAAGCCGAACACGCGCACCACCATGCGCTCGCGAAAATAAAAGCGGTGGGCATCGGTGCGGTGCGTGCCGGAGTCGAGGTCGATGCTATGACAACCGCGCGTGCGCGCTTCTTCGGTTAAGCCGTCGAGCAATAATTTTCCGACGCCTTGCGAGCGTTGTGCGTCGTGCGTCACCAAATCGTCGAAGTAAAGCTTACGCCCCGCGTGGGTATTTTCTATGATACGAAATATAGCGACACCCAAAACGTTTAAGCTCTCCACCGCGATCCACATTTCCACGCCGGTGGCGAAAATTTCCGCCATGCGTTTAGGATAATCCGTCGGCAGATGCGGACGCAATTGACGGTGCACCGATTCCGCGCGCGCCAGCCACTCGGCTTGCACAATGCGCCCGCCCGTTGCCGTGACTTTGATAATGTTCATGGGATTACCGGCCCGTACGGGCAGCGACATATTTTTTCACCGCATCGACATTCGCGTCCATCACTTCAAAGCGTTGCGGCAACTGTTCCAATTGGTCGAAGCTGGAAGGCCGCGGCGGCTCGAAGCCCAGCGCCTCGACAATGGTCTCGGGAAATTTTGCCGGCAATGCCGTCTCAAGACATATGAGCGGAACGCCCATGGCACGGTAACGCAAACCGACCGTAATGCCGTCAGCGGTGTGGGTGTCGACTATGACGCCGTGGCGGTTATATAGCGCGCGGATGGTGTTCAGTCGATCCTGGTGCGTGCTGGCGCCGGACACGAAACCGGCGTGCGCCAGTGCGGCAAAAAAGGGTGTGTTGCGCAGGTCGAAGGCGCCGTCGCGATCGATTTGTTGCCATAGTTTTTTGACCACCTCGGGATCGCGGCCCACCAGCTCGAAAATAAAGCGTTCAAAATTCGATGCCTTGGAAATATCCATCGACGGGCTGGAGGTTTGCGCCACTTGATTGGATGGGCGCACACGATAGACGCCGGTCTTGAAGAATTCGTCGAGAACGTTGTTTTCGTTGGTCGCCAAGATCAGACGATGAATCGGCAAACCCATGCGCCGCGCCAAATACCCGGCGTATATGTTGCCGAAATTGCCCGACGGCACGGCGACATCAATGGTCTCATCGTTACTGCGCGTCACGGCGAAATAGGCTTTGAAATAGTAAACCGACTGGGCACAGACGCGCGCCCAGTTGATGGAATTCACCGTGCCGATTTTTTGTTTAGCCTTGAATGCCGCGTCGTTGCTGACGGCTTTGACCATGTCCTGGCAATCGTCAAACACACCGCGCACCGCGATGTTGAAAATATTCTTGTCTTGCAGCGAAAACATCTGTGCGGTTTGGAACGCGCTCATGCGCTCGTGCGGCGAAAGCATGAAGACTCGCACGCCTTTTTTTCCGCGCATGGCGTATTCCGCGCTGGAGCCGGTGTCACCCGATGTGGCGCCGAGAATATTCAGCTTCTCATTCGTTTTGTCGAGTACGTGCTCGAACAAATTGCCGAGCAACTGCATGGCGATATCTTTGAAGGCTAGGGTCGGTCCGTTCGAGCATTCGAGAATATGCATGCCCGTTTCCAACGTGGTCACGGGGGTGATTTGGTCGCTGCCGAATGCTTCTCTGGTATAGCTTTTATCGATCAGCGCTTTAAGATCCGCCGCAGGAATATCGTCAATAAACTTGCTCAGCACTTCAAACGCCAGATCGCGATAACTCAGGCCGCGCCAATACTTGAGTTCGGCGCCATTGACGCTTGGGATGCGCGCCGGCACCGTCAACCCGCCATCAGGCGCGAGGCCGCCGAGCAAAATTTGCGAGAAACTTTGCGGCGCCATGCCGCCGCGGGTGCTGATGTATTGCATGCTTAGCCCAGTTCTTCTAAACGGATGCGCGTGATTTTTCCATCGACGCTGTCAAGTTCCTCGATCTTTTTCATCGCGGCGTTGATATTTTTTTCGCGACACAAATGAGTAAGCATGATGATGTCCACTTGTTCTTCGCCTTCCGACGGTTCTTTCTGAATCATGGCGTCGATGGAAATGTGATTGTCGGCGAGGATGCGCGTGACGTCGGCCAACACACCGGGGCGATCGAACACACGCATGCGCAAGTAGTAAGAGGTCTCGACTTCGTCCATCGACAAAATCGGCGTGTCGGTCAATTGATCCGGCTGAAAAGCAAGGTGGGGCACGCGATGCTCGGGATCGGAAGTGTGCATGCGCGTCACGTCGACCAGATCGGCGACGACAGCGGACGCAGTAGGCTCGGCGCCGGCGCCCGCGCCGTAGTACATCGTCGAGCCGACGGCATCGCCTTTCACCAGGATCGCGTTCATCACGCCTTCGACATTAGCGATTAGCCGTTTCGTTGGAATCAAGGTTGGATGCACGCGCAGTTCAATGCCATTCGCGGTGCGGCGCGTGAGGCCGAGCAACTTAATGCGATAGCCGAGTTGTTCGGCGTATTCGATGTCCTGCTTGGTGAGTTTGGAAATACCTTCAGTGTAGGCTTTGTCGAATTGCATCGGCACACCGAACGCAATCGCCGACATGATGGTGAGCTTGTGCGCGGCGTCGATGCCTTCGATGTCGAAGGTCGGATCCGCTTCGGCGTAACCGAGTTTTTGCGCTTCCTTCAACACTTCGTCAAAGGTTTTTCCTTTTGAGCGCATTTCCGAGAGAATAAAATTGCTAGTGCCGTTGATGATGCCGGCGATCCACTCGATACGATTTGCGGTCAGGCCTTCGCGTAAGGCTTTGATAATCGGTACGCCGCCCGCCACGGCCGCTTCGAATGCGACCATCACACCGGCCTTTTGTGCGGCGGCGAAAATTTCGTTGCCGTGGACGGCGAGTAAGGCTTTGTTGGCGGTAACGACATGCTTGCCGTTGGCGATTGCCTTGAGCACGAAGTCTTTCGCCGGCGAATAACCGCCGATCAATTCGACGACGATGTCGATGTTCGGATTGGTGATGACTTTCATCGCGTCATCGACCACCTCGGCGTTGTTGCCAACCAGCTCGCGAGCGCGATCGGTGGCTTTGTCCGCGACCATGGCGATGCGTATTTCGCGGCCGGCGCGGCGCGTGATTTCTTCGCGGTTACGGCTCAGGACTCGGAACGTGCCGCCGCCGACGGTGCCGATGCCGAGCAGGCCTACTTGCATGGGCTTCATGACAATCCTTCTTTTCTGAATAGGTCGCGCACGCCGCGCACCGCTTGTTTGATGCGGTTCTCGTTTTCGATCAACGCGAAGCGCACGTGGTCGTCGCCTAGTTCACCGAAGCCAATCCCTGGCGACACAGCGACTTTGGCATAGGCCAAGATTTTTTTCGCGAATTCCAGTGAGCCTTGCTTGCGAAATGGCTCGGGGATTTGCGCCCAGACGTACATGCTGGCCTTGGGGTTTTCCACCATCCAGCCGAGATTATGCAAGCCTTTCACCAACACGTCGCGGCGGCTCTGATAGGTTTGGCGAATTTCTTCGACGCAATCCTGCGGGCCTTCCAGCGCCAGGATGGACGCCACTTGGATCGGCGTGAAGGTGCCGTAGTCGTGATAGCTTTTCATGCGCGCCAACGCGCCGACGAGCTTTTGGTTACCGACCATAAAACCGACGCGCCAACCGGCCATGCTGTAACTTTTCGACAGGGTGAAAAATTCCACCGCGACATCTTTCGCGCCGGGCACTTGCATGATGGACGGTGCTTTGTAGTCGTCGAACACGATGTCGGCGTAGGCCAGATCATGGACCACCCAGATGCCATATTCCTTGGCGATCGCGACCACGCGCTCGAAGAAATTCAAGTCGACACACTGCGCCGTGGGATTGCTCGGAAAATTAATAATGAGCATTTTCGGCTTGGGGTAAGAAGCCTTCAGCGCCTTTTCCAGCTCGTCGAAAAAATCCACGCCGGGAATCATCGGCACCGTGACGATATTGGCGCCGGCAATCACCGGGCCGTAAATATGAATCGGATAGCTCGGGTTCGGCACCAGCACCACGTCGTCGGAATCCAGCGTCGCCAACATCAAATGGGCGAGACCTTCCTTTGAACCGATGGTGACGATGGCTTCTTTCTCGGCATCCATATCGACATCGAAGCGCGTCTTGTACCAATTGCAAATCGCTTTGCGCAGCCGCGGAATACCTTTGGAGAGCGAGTAACCATGGGTGTTTTCGCGCTGCGCCGCTTCGATTAGTTTAGCTACGATGTGTGGTGGCGTGGGCTGATCGGGATTGCCCATGCTCATGTCGATAATGTCTTCGCCGCGGCGGCGCGCGGCCGCTTTCAATTCTCCCGTGATGTTGAACACATAAGGAGGCAGGCGCTTGATGCGGGAAAATTCTTCCATTAATTACATTCTTTGTTGGTTCATTATAAATACCACGCCAGAGGCCGCACGGATCGTGGCGTCTGGCAATGCATGTGCTGCGAGCCGCACGGGTAGCGCTTCTTCGGGCATTGACCGAAAACGAAATCAACTCAATGACGGGAAATCCACTGCCGGCGCGCTTCTTCGCTCGGCGATGAGAGGCGCGAAGAAAACCGTTATGATTATACTGATCCTATCCATCCCTCGCCAGAACACTTGAAACTCCATCTCGCGCAAAACCCCAACCAAAACCTCATTACCGGCTACGGTGCCGGCTATGTTAGCGTCAACGGCCGGCGTTATGAAAGCAATTTGATCGTGACGCCCAATGAAATCGTGGCCGACTGGTCAATGCGGGCGGAATTGGATGAGGCGGCCTTAGCGCCCGCCGTGCAACTTGCGCCGCAGATCATCTTGATCGGCACCGGCAAAACGCTGCGTTTTCCGAAGCCCGAGGTTCTCAAGGGCTTGATCGCGGCCAAGATTGGCTATGAGATCATGGACACCCAGGCCGCGTGCCGCACTTACAATATTTTGCTGGAAGAGGGACGCAAGGTTGCCGCCGCGTTAATACTCGTCTAGGGAAGCTCTGAATAAATCCGATTTCGTCATGGCTTTATGGTGGGCTCACAAAAAATATCGCCTTCCATATCATGCCTATGCTGCGTCGATATTTTTTGTTCGCGCCTTGCCTCATTTAGAACTCGAACTTATTCAGCGCTTCCCTCGCAGTTTGGCGTGATCGTGCTGTTCAGCAGCGTGACATTGTCGCGGCGAACAATGAGACAGGAATTTCGCGGGCAAGCACAGTTAGGGCAAGGCGCGGGACAAAAATCGAACGACATTTTCGCCCATGATGCTGCGAATCGCCGTTTCGTCAAATCCGGCTCGCTCCAAGGCGGCGGTGATGGCGCCCATGCCTGCGGCGTCGATCGGGGTGGCAACGTAGCCATCCCAATCGGAGCCGAGCGCCACATGCCCGATGCCGGCAACCTTGACGGCGTAGCGAATCGCTTTCACGACCGCTGCGACGTCGCTGCCACAGGTCGCATTCGACCAAAAGCCGATGCCGATTAAACCGCCATTTTTAGCGATGCGCTTGATCTGCTCGTCGCTCAGATTGCGATTGTTGTTGCAGGCGCCTTTCACGCCGGTATGCGAAACCATGACCGGGCGTTGCGATAGGCGCAACACATCATCGATGGTTTGTTGCGAGGCGTGGGCGAGATCGATAATCATGTTTCGGCGCGCCATTTCCATCACCCATTGTTCGCCGAGTGGCGTGAGCCCGCGCTGGCTTTCGCCACTGGCGGACGCGCCGATGTCGCTGTCGGCAAGGTGGGTCGGCGCGATCATGCGAAATCCCGCTTGGTACAACGCATCGAGATTGGCTAGCTCGCCTTTCAGCGCGTGGGCGCCCTCGATCGTCAACCACCCGGCTGTAACGCCGCTCTGGGTGCGGCGCTTGGCGATGTATGCCTCAAGCTCCGCTCTGGACTTGATTATCGAGAGCATGCCATTTGAGCGCGCGGCGAAGTCGTGTAGTTTTTCTGCTTGATACAGCGCGCGCTGTTGCAGGCTGATCCAGGTGCGCGGTGGCCAGCGCTGGGCGATACTGAGCAGACGAATATTGTCGCTCGCCGCGCTGTTGCGTTCGATGTTCAGGCCGCGCGGGGTTTTGGTGACGACGCTGAAGGCTTGCAACGCGATATTGCCTTTGATCAAGCGCGGAATATCGACGTGACCCCAAGCGTTTTCTTGCAGCAGATTACGATCCCAGAGCAAGCTGTCGGCGTGCAAGTCGGCGACGATCAGGCGTCGATGTAAATCGCTCGTCTGGGTCGCGCGCGCGGCGCCGGTGAGTGTGTTGTGGCTGGCGTCGACATAGCGTGGCACGACATAGAAGAAAATCCCCAAGGCGACGGCGGCGAAAACCGCCACGGCAATGAGAAGTTTTCTCATGCTTTCATCACGCGCCGAGCTGTTCCGCCAGATCAAGAAAATCGTCGGCGTTGATGCCAAAACGCTTTTCGTGTTTGAGATCGGTCTTTTTATTGGGATTGAATTCTTTCGGCCGAGTCACGAACGCGGTCTGCATGCCGGTTTTCGCCGCGTGATCCAGATCGTCCTTGTGCGCCGCGACCATCATCACCTGCTCCGATGGCAAATCGAGCAAGCGCGCGGCGGCGAGGTAGGATTCGGGATCGGGCTTGTAGTGTTTCGCCAATTCTGCCGACAAAATTAAATCCCACGGCAAGCCGCCGAATTTCGCCATATTGGTCAGCAGCGACACGTTGCCGTTAGACAGCGGCGCGATAATGTATTTGGTTTTCAGGCGCTTCAAGCCGCGCACCGAATCGGGCCAGGGTTTAAGCCGATGCCAGACCCGATTGAGCTCCGCAATTTCCGTTTCCTTGAGGCCTTTGATGACAAATTGTTGTAACAGATCGTCGAGGATCATGCGATGCAAAACATCGATCGTCAGCCACGGCAACTCGCCCTTGCGCACCCGATCCATCGCCGGCGCATAGCCGGCGCGCCAGGCATCGGCGAACGCGGCTGGATCGACATCCCAGCCCTTACGCTCGGCCAACGCGCGCATTTCTCGAATGATCGTGCCGCGATAATCGACCACGGTGCCGAAGACATCGAACGTCAGTGCTTTAACCTGTTGTAAACTGCGTTTCATTGACCACCTCCCGATTAGTGAGGCATGAATGATACAAGCTAACCCTGGCACAAGTGAAGTCGCCACCCTCGGCGGCGGTTGTTTTTGGTGCATTGAAGTCATTTTCGACGAGTTGCGCGGCGTCACCGATGTGTTGTCCGGCTACATGGGTGGCGCGGGTGCAAACCCGACTTATCGCGAGGTGTGTTCCGGAACCACCGGCCACGCGGAAGTGATTCAAGTGCGCTTCGATCCGGCCGTGATTTCGTTTCGCGAAATATTGGAGGTGTTTTTTACCGTACACGATCCAACCACGCTAAACAGTCAAGGCAACGACGTCGGCACGCAGTATCGCTCGGCGATCTTTTATCATTCGCCGCAACAACAATGCATCGCCGTCGAAACCGTTGCGGATTTTGATCGGGAACGCGTGTGGGATCGACCCATCGTGACGCAAATCAGCGCTGCGCAAACCTTTTATCCGGCTGAGGATTATCATCAGGAATATTATATGAATAATCCCGCTCAAGGTTATTGCCGCATCGTGATCGCGCCGAAAGTGGCGAAGTTTCGCAAGCAATTTCTCGCGGCGCTGAAACGCACTTAAACACCACCGGCAATCCAGATATACTTCCGGCAATTGCGCAATTTACCGGCAACAATTCACTAGGCGACGCCTGTCATGGTTCACCCTTTCAATCAGTTTTCCACCCTAGAAGACCTCGGCGATCTCGCCCCGATTTTGCGCGCGCGGCCGAATATCTTGGCCCTGCTGAAACTGTTTCGCTCATTACCGCCGGACGACGTCGACATCATCGCGCGCTACATGCACGGCTATGTTGCCTTGGAGGACACGGTAGTGTTCCGCGAAGGCGAGATCGGCGATGCGATGTTATTCATTGTCGAGGGCATGGTGCATGTGTATCGCGGCGATCCGGTGGACGGCGTGACTTTGGGACTACTGGATCGTGGCAAATCCTTCGGCGAAATGGCGTTAATCGAAAATATGCCGCGTTCCGCCACCTGCGTCGTGCTGCACGATTGCATGTTCGCCGCGATGACGCGAGCAAACTTCGAACACCTGACAGCCGACCATCCGCGCCTCGCGATCACCGTGTTGAAAGACGTCGCGCGCATGCTTTCCAATCGCCTGCGCCACGCCAACGAAACACGCGAAGGTGGCATGTTCGATTTTCTTGACCTGCAATAACACCTTAGCCCGGCCTATGACCCCGCAGAGTTTGACTATCGCGGGCCGTACAACTGCATGGTGCAGACATTTCCGTTCGGCCCAGAGTCGAATATGAAACTAACGATTTGCAATTTCACGTAGCGCGCTTTTACGGGTTCAAACGCAAACTCGTGAAACGGCGCGCGCATATTTTTGTGGTTGGGGGTATCGAATTCGCCGATTTTTTTGAACGGCCCACGCTCCTCATCCGCGGCAAACAACGCGAGTTGCTTTAGGTTCCCGCTCCACTGGGATTCAACGTGAACGGCCAGCGTGTTGATGGCCGTCGGCTGTTCTTTGCGTAACCCGATAATTGCGAAGGATTGCTTGCTGAGTATCGTACATTTAGGCTGTTGAGTTTCGAGAATGCCGCGCCAGGCTTCTTCGCCGGCGGCGACAATCTGAGCGCCATTCTCGGGATCAAGCAGATTGACGCGTTCTTTAGCGACTGATTTCGCGGTCGTCTGCTCCTGAGGATCGGCCCCCGTCGTGTTATTCGCCACCGGTGGCGCTGTCGTACTCGTGTTCGTTGCCTCCGGCGCCGATGGCGGTGCGCCTTGAATAGCGACAGTGTGCGACACGCCGACCCAGCCAATCTGCTTGAGCACGGTCAACAGAGCAGCCGCGCCGACCAGCAACACACCGGCGCCGATGGCCCAACCAATCGGCGTTTGCCACAGCGTCTTAGGGACTTTCGTGTGTGAACTTTGCGGCGCGCCTACCGAGGCGCCGACCATTTGCCGGACGCTACGTTTGAGCTTCTCGTACTCGCGCTGCGCATTGGGATTGTCGCCGCGCAAATCCGCCGTTTGTAAATGACGGAACGCCAACGGTGCTTCGACAGCGTCGATTATTACCGGTACCAGCGCATTGCGTCTTTGCGCGCTCGATGCTTCGTTGACGACCCATTCCGAATTGATGGATTCTCGCGACCATACCACGATCGCACACTTGGCTTGGTCGAGCGCCTGCTCGATGACGCGATGATAGTTTTGGCCATGGGCGATATCGCGATCCCACCAAACCGAGAATCCAAGTTGCTCTAAGTGTTGGACAATTTTCCCGACGCGTTCGCGATCGGCGCTGGCATAACTTACGAATAGGTCGCTCATGTTGACGGCGTCTCCCTCTGACCAAATGCACTAGTGTTGTGCCACGAGCCGCACCCGGCTTGCCTCGCGGCGTGGCATGCGCTGCGAGCCAGCATTCATGCGGCTTTGGCGTTAGGCCACCCAGCCGGCTCGATGATACTACTGTTCGCGCAACACGCGAACCCGTTCCTGCGTCCCCGGATGGGTAGAAAAATAATCGCTGCCTTGCGCATCGTCCGCGCTACCGTGCGCTTTTTCTAATCGCTCCAGCATATTCGCCAGATAGCCCGGTGAGAGGCGGTTGTGCTTGAGCAGCGCCGCGCCATAAGCATCGGCCTCATGTTCGAACTCGCGCGAGTAGCGCGCCTGTAAAATCGCTGCCGGCGCACTGGCAAGAATGCTGCTGACATCGCCAATATACCAACTCACCACCAGTCCGACGATGGTGCCTTGCAGCAGTTGCCGCAAGCTGTGGCGTTTCTCCAAGTGACCGAGTTCATGGGCAAGCACGGCGTGGATTTCCCGATCGTCTTTCGTCAGCGCAACCAGCTCGTCGGTCATCACAATATCGCCCGAGGGCAAGGCGAATGCATTCGCGCCGATGCGCGGACTGTTGCGAAAGCGAATCGTATACGACACTTTTTTTCCTTCCGCCGGCACGAGTTTCGCAAATCCCTCGATCAGTTGTTGTTGTCGCGCTGGCGCTAAATCACTCGGTTTGAAAACCGATTCGTCGAGGGTTTCCAACACATGTTCGCCCAACTTGGCGATGGATTTCTCCGGCATTTGTTGCGCAATCGCGTCGGCCAATAGCGGTAAGCCAAAGCGATAGCCCACCCAGATGAATGCGATGCTGAACAGCAACGCACCGATCACCCACACGCCATTTTGTTGCCAGCGCACCACGGCTTTTTCTTGATAGCCGGTTTGTGCGAGCAGGGCGTTAAGTCCGGCGTGGTCGCTCACTTCGCACATCGCGCCGTCGGTAAAGGTGATCAGGCGCGGCGCGCTGCCCATGGGTTCGGACACGCGCAGACTGGCGAGGGGCTCGTCGCGGGCGATGCCATCGCCTTCGATGCGCGCACGATCGCCCGCGACGGTCAGAGTTACCGCATGACGCGTGGCGCTTTTACCGTCGAAATAACTGGCTTGAATCATGGTTGGCTCTGACTTGCGAGACTTATCTTAAGTTCGCGTTCAATCGCTACCGTCATCCCCGCTCCTAGAGGTTTAGTCGGGGGCGGGGACGGCGGGCATTGCTTGCTCAAAACGAAATATCCACATTGAACATCTCCGCCGTCTCCTCGCCGGTGGCGCTTTGTTGCTGGGACTGGCCAGCGAGGAACGCCTCAAGCGAACCCTGCGGTACAAACGCCATGGTTTCCAGGCGATAACGCAACAAACGAATCGTCGCGAAGGGTTTGTACAATCCGAGCGTGAGCACAATTAAAATGAAATTCGTGAACGAGATTACGAAAAGCTTGCGCGCCGAGACATTGCTGATGAAGCTATGTTCGCCGAGCTGGGTGTTGTTCCATACGACATTTTGTAGCCGTGCCTGAATAAACGGGCCGATGATGGCTTGAAACACGGCGAAAGCCAAAAACAAAAGAATGATTGGGATAATTGCCGCGAAAGGCGACCGAGGTTCGTCGCCCGTGAGCATGATCATTTTTAAAAAGCCGCCGGCGAGAACACCAAATAAGAACAATGCGCCCAAGGCAAACAAACCCGCTATGAAATAAACTTTGTAGTACTGCCCTGCGGTCGCCGAAAAACTAAACTTGGTTTGACCGTAGCGGCTGTTGTCGTGCTGGTACTTCTTGATTTGATGAAGGGTATAGGGCCAAACGGGCCAGATGAAACTCGCCAGTATCGCGAGCCAGAGAAACACGCGGTACGCCCCACTTGTGGCGCCATCGAAGCCGAAACGCAAGCCACGGTAACTGCTGTTGAACAGCTTAAATTGCAACGAGCGTTTGATCATCCAGGGAAACACCGCTGCCAACAAAATGATCAACACGAAACCCACCAGCGGCGCAAACTGCAGCGCCGCCTGAACCCCGATCAAAGCGCCAAAGGCGATCAAGCGGCCTTTCAAAATCGCGATTGGATTGCCGTGATAATCAAAGCTCGATCCGGCGAGCGAGGTATTGCGATAAAGGTATTGCATCTTGCGCACCTTGGCCCAGGCGGAATAGATGCCAAGCGTGACGATAGTCAAGGCGATGTTGACAATCCAAATACTGAAATATTCCGAGCCTTTGCCGCTGAAAATAAATGGCAGCGCGGTGGCCTGATTGTTGTTAGTTTCTTGTTCCATTGCAGCTCCCTGATCATATTTCCGGCTAGTGTAGCTGATTCGACTGGCACAGCGTACTCGAGTGAAATTTTGGTTTCGCGGAGCCGTCACGCCAAGAGGCTCGCGGATGTTGTGCTGCAGCCTTGATGCCTCGGAGAGCCGCACCCCTCTTGCCTCCTGGCGCAGCGTCTTTCGGGAGTCTGTTAGCATTTTCCCTGGTTGCGGGTATAGTGCACGCACCCGAATCGCCGTGGCGTGGGATTGGGTAAGTTTCCGGCTCCACCACTGACAAATCGATTTGATCAAAGGTAGACCATCATGAAATTGATAATCGGCTTCGCGGCATGCTTCATCGCGATGATCGCGCAACCGGGTGTGGCTGCGGAAAACGCAAATTTTGCGAAGGCAACCTTCGCCGGCGGCTGCTTTTGGTGCATGGAACCGCCGTTCGACAAATTGCCGGGCGTCGTCTCGACGACTTCAGGCTATACCGGCGGCAAAAAATTGAACCCGACCTATCGCGAAGTGTCGGACGGCCAGACCGGCCATACCGAAGCGGTGCAGATCGTCTACGATCCGGCGAAGATTTCTTACGATCAATTGCTCAACGTCTTTTGGCGCAACATCGATCCGACGGTGAAAGATCAACAGTTTTGCGATCACGGCTCGCAGTATCGCACTGGGATTTTCGCCCACGACGACGCGCAAAAAAAACTGGCTGACGCGGCCAAAGTGGCGCTGTTGAAATCCAAGCCGTTCAAGGCCGACATCGTCACGGAAATCACCGCGGCGAGCACGTTCTATCCGGCGGAAGACTATCACCAGGACTATTACTTGAAGAATCCGGTAAAGTATAAATTCTATCGTTTCAATTGCGGCCGCGACGCGCGGCTGAAGGAATTGTGGGGCGAGTCACCGAAGTGAGTAGATGACAACAAAAATCGCCTGGGCCATCGCGCTGGTGGCTATTGCGACGTTACTGATCGTCGGCGCTTGCGCAACGAAGAATCCAAACTTCAACGCGGCGCGCAACCATCACACGCCGGACGGTTTTCGCAACCTCCATGCGGACAAACATCCCGGCGGTTTCTGGAAATGGAAGCGCGATCAGTGGCGCGACGGATTACCGAAGAAGCCCGAGGGCGGCTACCACTTTCCCCTGCTCAAGCCGGATACGGCTTATCTCGCGGCCAATCGTAGCGACACGACCCTGACCTGGATCGGCCACGCCACGCTGTTATTGCAGATCAAGGGTGTGAACATTCTTACCGACCCGCACTTTTCCGAGCGCGCCTCGCCGGTGGATTTTGCCGGGCCGAAGCGCGTCGTCGCAGCGGCGCTGACCGTTGAGGAATTGCCGCCGATCGACGTGGTGGTGATTTCCCATAATCACTACGATCATCTCGATGCCGCGAGTGTCATCCAGCTTAACAAACGCGCCAACGGTAAGACGCGGTTCCTCGTTCCGCTTGGAATCAAAAAGTGGTTTACGGCGCGGAAAATTGAAAACGTAGTCGAGATGGATTGGTGGGATGAGCACAGTGAACTGGGCCTGAATATTGCCTTCACACCGATGCAACACTGGAGCAAGCGCACGCTCTGGGATACCAATCAAGCGTTATGGGGAGGCTGGCTGTTTAGGGCGGAAAATTTTAAGTTCATTTTTATCGCCGATTCCGGCTACTCGAAAGATTTCGCGGAAATCTTTTCGCGCTACGGCGCGATGGATTTTGCCGCCGTACCGATCGGCCACTACGAGCCGCGTTGGTTCATGAAAATGCAACACGCCAATCCGCCGGAAGCGCTGCAAATGGTGCAGGATTTACACGCGACAAAAGCCATCGGTGTGCACTGGGGAACGTTCGATGATTTGACCGATGAATCGCTGTACGATCCGCCGAAGCAGTTGGCGGCGGCCCTGAGCGAGGCTAAACTGCCGTCGGAGAAATTAGCCGTGATGACGCATGGCGAAACGCGCAAACTTTCTCCGCATTAATTTTTTGGGTGATACGCCACGAAGACGCATCCATGCGGCTTTCCAGGCATAGTTAGCTGACAGCCTCTAGGCATGCGGGTTCTGGCGCGGTATCAGTCGAAAGGCCAATGCTCGCTGAGCAACGTCAATTCGTAGGCGATGAGAATGCCGTAGCCGATAAATGTAACCAGCAGCACGTGCACGGCGCGAACCTTAAGAAAAAAGGCGAAACGTTGATGCATGATCAGGATCACCAACGCGCCCGCGGTTAACGCCATTTTCACTGCGACGAAAAGATACAAGCCCTTGCCGAGCAAGTAATCCATGAAAGGATTGAGTTCCGAACCGCCGCGCGCAATCAATTCGAGGGTGAAGAACGCGTCGGCTACGCACAAAAGCGCAATGCCAACGGCCAGCGCGAACAGCGGCGCGCTGTACCAATCCGTATAGTAATCCACGACCTCGCCGTCGCGGCGCAGATTGCGCCGCCGGGAAAAGAACAATGCATACCCCATGCTCTTGAAACCGGTTTTTCGACGCTCGGCGTATTGGCGACGGCTCGCAGCGGTTAGCGGCTCATTGTCCGCCTGATTTTTGTTCAAACTCATGCCGCTATACTCCGTTATTTGCCAATTAATTTTTCCAGTTCGGCACGAGTCAATGGCCCCACTCGGTGCAGCACCTTCTTACCTTTGGGATCAAACAGAAACGTTGTTGGCAAAACATTGATTTTGCCGAATCGGGCCGTACTATTTTCGTCGCCCAGAACCAAAGGATAGGTCATTCCTTGCTTTTCGGCGAACTGGAAAACCTGCCTTTCGTCGTCGAAGTCCACCGCGATTCCGATGACCATCAAGTCGCGGCCCTTGCGCGCCGAGTAAAGCGCGGCAAATTCCGGAATTTCTTCCAGGCAAGGCGGGCACCAGGTCGCCCAAAAATTCACCAATACCCATTGGCCTTTGTACGCCGACAGATCATGGCTCTTGCCGGTGGTGTCAACCAGGTGAAAGTCGTCGGCAAAACTCAGCGCGCAAGTCAGACTAAACAACAGCCACGCGAGTAGCGCCGCCACGTGGGCACGAATTTTTGAAATTTTGCAAATAGTTACGCGGTTGCTCACACAGACTCCGATAATTTTTTTGACTTAAATCAGTGACTTTGCTTTAGAATTCTAGCAACTAAGACGCCCAAAGGGAGAGCATGTCATTTAAGTTTTCCGTTCCGACCGCAGATCCCATCGATTCTGGCGGTTATGTCATGCGTGCCAAGCAGGCCAAAGTCTGGCTCGATACGCTGGTCGGCCAGCCCTTGACCGATTCGGCGCGCGGCATTTACGCCGCGTTGTATGGCAGCAATCGTGTTCGCTTAGACGATGATGAACGTTTCAAGTTGCTCGAAGTGTACCGCGAAAGGCTTTATCCGGTACTCGTTGCTTTGTCCATCGATTTCAACGAAGTTCGACTGCCGCTTTCCGAGACCGCGCGCGAATCCGCCAATCTGAGCCGCGATCTGTTGATCGAGTATGCGTACGGCTACAAGATTATTTTATTGGAAAAAGCCAATAAACTGCTGTTGTTTAGCGCGAAACGCCAGTTACCGATCCTGCTCCACCGCGCTATGAGCGCACTGTCGGATCTGTTGACCCTGTCGTACAAAACCTACACGCCCACGCCTGCCGGCGTCTGGCACGAGATTCACCAGATCTATCACTACGCCCAGTTTCATGGCTTGCACGAACAGCCCCTCGACATCGGACGCAACGCGGAGCCATCGTCACCCATCAGCCTCGCCTACAAGCAAGCGCTGTTGCTGGCCCTGGCGGATCCCTATCGTCTGATGCCGGGCGAAGTAGACAAGGTCGCCAGCATCGTCGCGCAGTTCAGCGGCGGCGCGATCATCATGCCCTACTCCGCCGACATCGCCGGCGCCGGTGCGTTCCTGGTGCAAAGCGACAGCGACCGCGCGCCCAAAGCCCTGGCGGGCGCGACCAATATCACGCCCGCGCCGATCGATAAGGTCATCAGCACGGCCAATCTATCGTTCACGCTGAGCGAATTGATTCACCAACTCGATAGCGGCGTTGCACTAAAAACGCTCGCTGTGCCGTTTGTCGGCACAGCGGCGCAAGCAAGCGATTTGCTCCGGCGCCTATCGCGCGCCTGGAGCTTGCCGCCCAAGCGCGGTTTTAATCGTCAAGCCACAGCGAGCGTCGCTGAGATTTGTGCCGGCATCCAAGCGCTGCATCACTATCTGAAGATTCAATTGGATCCGGCGTTGAGTGCGGAGCAAGCGCGCCTACGATCAGCAGCAACCGTATCTTTGACCGCGGTTACCTCAGGCGCGCTTGGAGAAATCCGGCCGGACTATTTGACCAGTCATTGCGAGATCGTGAACCAAAGCGCAACCGGCTTAGCGTTGCGCAAAACGCCCGATTCCAAACCCCTGGTGGCGGTCGGCGAGATCATCGGGGTTAAGTTGCCGGGCCTTAATTCGTGGCACGTTGGCGCGGCGCGCTGGGTGCAATCGAACGACGCGCAGGAAATCGAACTCGGCATACAGTTTCTCGCGCCGAGTGGCATTCCGCTGCACATCGAACCGGCCAGTGGCCCCTTAGTGCAAAAACGCGAGGCGCTGTTACTCCCCAGCATGGAAGCGCTACGGCAAGCCGCGACGATCCTGACATCGCGCGATACTTACCGCGAAGGCATGGAATACAAATTGGAATACGAAGACCGCATCGATCGCATTAAAGCCACGCGCCTGGTCGAACAAACCACTCACTTCGACCTTTTCCAGTTTATAGCGGTTTAGGGAAGCTCTGAGTAAGTTCGAGTTTTAAATGAGACAAGGCGCAAACAAAAAATATCGACGCGGCATAGGTATGATAAGTAAGTAAGGAGGTAATTTTTTTGTGAGCCACGCAGTATCATGACGAAATCGGACTTACTCAGAGTTGCCGTAGTTTTGTGAGCGAGGTTCTGGTGCTGTATTACAGCCAAGGCGGCGCCGTGAAGCAGCTCGCACAGTTCGTCGCACGCGGGATTGAACAAGTGCCCGGCGTAAAAGCGCGGCTGCGCACGGTTCCCAAAGTTGCGCCGATCACCCAACAGATTGCCCCCGCGGTGCCCGATTCCGGCGCGCCCTACGCAGAACTCAAGGACTTGCAGGAATGTATTGGCTTGGCCCTCGGTTCGCCAACG
This sequence comes from Burkholderiales bacterium, assembly GCA_046598945.1. Taxonomy (GTDB): domain Bacteria; phylum Pseudomonadota; class Gammaproteobacteria; order Burkholderiales; family JALYOK01; genus JALYOK01. The sequence continues at coordinate 38,890 of JBKJHT010000055.1, forward strand.
CGTTTTGGCAATATGGCCGCGCCGCTGAAATATTTTTGGGATAGCAGCGGCGAACTGTGGCTTAACGGCGCCCTCGCCGGCAAGCCTGCCTCGGTCTTCACCTCGACCGGCTCCCAGCACGGCGGCCAAGAGACCACGCTCATTTCCATGATGCTGCCGTTGTTGCATCACGGCATGCTGATCGTCGGATTGCCCTACACGGAGTCGGCGTTATCGGCCACCACAAGCGGTGGCTCGCCCTATGGCGCGAGCCATGTCGCGGGCCAGGCCAACGAAGCGCCGATAACTGATGACGAAAAAAAATTAGCCATCGCTTTGGGCAAGCGGCTGGCGCACGTCGCGCTGAAAGTAGCGCCTCGGTAATCGGGCCAGGAAGCAGTCGCCCAAGGCGACCCCGTATTGGCGCGCCTCTGGCCCTAGGCCACCCCGTCGGGCCACTCAATGCGTGACCGATTGCGCTGCGATGGGATCAAGTCTCGATAATTTTTCCAACGCCTCCGCCAGTGATTGTTTATCGCCCGTGTCGCGATAAGTTTGCGCGATGTAAAACCATGCTTGGCTGTGGCTCGGCTCAAGTTCGATGGCTTTTTTCAGCGCGGCAATGGCGTCGCTGTAACGATTTAAGCGAAACAGGGATTTCCCCAGCGCGACCCACGGTTCTGGATTTCCGGCGTCGTCTTTTGCCCATTGGCCGGCATAGAGAAACAAGCCGTTCCAATCGTCGACTGCTTCGCGAGCAATGGCGCGCATGAAGGGTGGCTGATCGTCGGGCAAACGTTCCCAAAACGCTTCGGTTTTTTTCGCGCCTTCAAACTCCATTGCCCGCGCCTGCATTAATTTCTGAACCCAACTCGCGGGAACGGCAAAGAAGAACGACCCGCCGGCCTGGGATTTGAATGTGATGACGCCCAGCAGCTTGCCGGTTTGATCGAACAATCCACCGCCGCTTTCGCCGGAATCGAACGGCGCCGAACTCTGGATGACGCGTCCGCCATCAAGGTTATGGAGGCCGCGAATCTGGCCGTCGGTGACTTCCAGGCGGCCACCGCCCGGATAGCCTGCGGCGAGCACGGGCTGCCCCACGGCGATCGTCGCCGGATCGCCAAACTCGATTGGTTTACCGATGTCACGGCTGACAATCAGCAAGCATAGATCATGGTCAATATCTTTGACTTGCTCTTTTACTTTCCACTTTGAATTCCACGCCACAACATCGATGGCACGCGCCTCGCGGGTCACGTGGCAGTTGGAAATGATCTGGTCCGGCGCAACGACAATTCCCGAGCCGGTGGCTACTCGGCCTTGGTCCATCACGGCGTAAACGCGAACGATACTCGGCCAGATTTTTTGATACAGCTTGCGATCGGGCTCCGCTCGCGCCGTTAGCGCAACGAAGCAGAAGGCGAGCAACACCCAATTGGGGAACATTGCGCAACTCCATTATTACTATTTTTCAGAATCGGCTAGGGTAGCCCGAGAGACGCTAACGATACTTAGTGCGGCTTAGGGCAGGACAGGTTCCAAGAAGGCGAGAATTTCTGCGTCGATCGGGCATGGGTTGCCGGCGCCGCCACACTGCTCGACCGGCTCCAGCCTGCGCAGCCAGTCTTTGCCAAGACTGTGTTGCGCATCGAGCGCGAGCACGTGGCGAAACGCGCTGAGGGCCTGCTCTTTTCGGCTTAACGCGACGCAGGCTTTGCCGATGGCCATCCAGGATTCCGCGTTGTCCGCTTGTTGATTGTTCCAGCGCTGCGCGACATCGAGTAGCCCAGCCCAATTTTGCTGCGATTCCATGTGGGCGGCCTGCAAGAAAAATGGCTGTTTGCCTTGGCCACGCCGATAAAACGCGCCGTCCAAATCGCCCGCGAATCGCGCTGAATCGGCGCGCGCAAGGAGGGCATCGACCCAAACCGCCGGCATGACGAAGTGGAAATCGCCTCCGGATACGGCGCGAAAAGTGAGGATACCGACTAGATTACCCTCGTCGTCGAACAATCCACCGCCGCTGGCCCCCGGATTGAAAGACGCGTTGGTCTGAATGACTTTGGCGGCATCGTAGGCATGCAGCGCACGCACGGTTCCGCACGAAACGCTGAAATTGCCGCCGCCGGGAAAACCCGCGGCGTGAACGGCCTGCCCGATCTGCAGGGGATTGCCGATCGCAACCGCGGCAAACGGAACGCCCGGCGCAGACAACAAGCACAAATCATGTTCCGGATCGGCGGCGATCAAGCGTGCCGGCCAGCGCCCGCCGTCACCTAGCACTTGGATTTTTTTCGCCCAGACTAGGACATGACAATTGGTGACGAGTGTATCGGCCGCCACCAACACGGCTGAGCCGACCTGTAGGGTACCCGAACCGCGCTCGACGCTGACTTTAAAAACAGAGGATTGCAGTTTAGCGAGTATTTCAGGAGAAGAATCAGCGTGAACGCCAATCCCGAACGCGGTTAAAAAACCGGCGCAGATTAAACGGAATGTCGTCGAAAATACCATAGCGTGAATGGGTTGTTCTTTTTCGCGGAGCCTCAACTAGAAGATTGGTCTAGTTGCGCGCCCATGTCAACATGACAAGTGTATTACGAACCCTGTTAACATGCCGCCAAACACCGCGCCCTGCTTGGCTTCTGGCACGATATGTGTGAAACGGCGCATGGCTATTGGTTTGTGGCCGGGTCAATTTATACAAAAATCGCCCGAATACATTGCAGAGCGTTATGTTTCTAAGAATATAACAATCGGATACAATGAATCCCATGAATTTCCTTCGAACCCTATGCTTGTTCGCTGCAATCTTCGTCGTCGGCCACGGCGCAATGGCCGACGTTCTCAGGCTCGGCACCACCACCACGACGGAAGATTCCGGCTTACTCGCCTGGCTCATCCCGGCGTTCGAAAAAGAATCCGGCGACAAAGTTCGCGTCACCTTGGGTGGCACCGGCCAGGTCTTGAAATTCGGACGCAATGGCGATGTCGATGTGATCCTGAGCCATAGCAAAAGCGATGAGGAAAAGTTTGTCGCGGACGGCTTCGGCGTTACTCGCCGAAATGTGATGTACAACGATTTCGTTATCGTCGGCCCACCGACCGACCCGGCGCAAATTCGCGGCCTCACCGATCCGCGCGAGGCATTCCGTCGAATTTCGCAGGGGCGCTTTACATTTGTTTCTCGCGCCGATGAATCCGGTACGCACCGCGCCGAACAAAGGATCTGGCGTGATGCGAAAATACAGCCGAACGGAAACGGGTACCTACGCGCCGGCGCGGGCATGCTGGAAGTGCTGCGTATCGCCCACGAACGCGATGGCTATGCCCTGACCGATCGCGCCACGTTTGCTAAGCATAAAAAATCCCTGGTTTTAGAATTGCTAGTGACCGGCGAACCGAAAATCGCGAATCAATACGCCGTGATCGCCGTGAATTCCCAAGGAAATCCGGCGGTGAATGAAGTGGCGGCGCAGCGCTTCATTGCGTGGATAACGTCGACCGCGGGTCAAGCCCACATTGCAGGATTTCGCATTGACGGTCAGGCACTTTTTTTCCCGAATGCCGAGGTGCGGCAATAGATCCCTGTGAGCATGAACCGAACGCGCAACCATTGCCGCCGCCCCTCTCCCTTGATCCCTCTCCCCGAGGGAGAAGGGCCGGGGACGGGGTGGCCTACGAGGTGGCCTACGGGGTGGCCTAGGGCCAGGGCCACGGCCATGAGTACCGGGCGCATCAGAGCCGGCCTGCGCCCACAATGACCAACGATACGATCGGGGACGCGACCGCCGCGGCGTTTGGCTTATTGTTCAGCGGTGACGCGGAACTGTGGCAAACGATATTCATTTCGCTGCGCGTCTCGCTGATCGCGCTGCTGATCGCGACGCCGTTTGCAATTTGGTCTGGGTATGTGCTCGGCACCGGGCGCTTTCGCGGCCGCCGTCCGTTGATCGTGCTGTTACAAAGCGCGTTGTCGTTTCCGACGGTGGTAGTTGGCCTGATCCTCTATTTACTGTTCACCCGGCGCGGGCCGCTCGGAGATTTTCATTTGCTGTTTACCCAAGACGCGATGATCATCGGCCAAGCGCTGATTGCGTTTCCTGTCCTTGCGGCATTTACCTTGGCGGCGATCCAAGCCGCTGATCCGCGTATCCGCGAAACGGCGCTCAGCCTCGGCGCCAGCCGCTGGCAAGCCGCGCTGACCCTGTTGCGCGAGGTACGCTTCGGCGTCACGGCCAGCGTGCTCAACGGTTTCGGCCGCGTTATTTCGGAAGTGGGTTGTGCCATGCTGGTGGGCGGTAACATCGTCGGCGTAACGCGCAATATTCCGACGGCCATCGCACTGGAAACGAGCAAGGGCGAGTTCGCGCAAGGCATTGCCCTCGGCGCGGTGTTGCTCGCGCTGGCGTTGGGCGTGAACATCATTCTGTCGTTGGTGCAGGGTCGGGGCGGCGCGAAATGACTGCGCTACTTTCCCTCGAAGGGCTGGAGAAAAATATCGGCGCGCGGAATTTGTTCCGCATTCCGAAATTGGATCTCGAACGCGGCGCGAGTTATGTCTTAACCGGCGACAACGGCGCCGGCAAAACGACGTTGTTGAAATTCCTGGCCGGCCTGGAAGCGGCGCGATTCGGCGCGATCCAATATCAAGGCCGCGCCATCGGCGCGGATTATCTCGCCGCGCTACGGCGCGACGTGGTTTACGTGCATCAGCACCCTTACCTGTTCGACACCAGTATCACGGCAAATATCGCCTATGGCTTGAAGCTGCGCGGCATCGCCGCCGACGAGATCAAACGCCGCGTCGAGGCTGGCATAGAGTGGGCGCAATTGGGAGAATTTCGTGACACGCCGCCACAGCGCTTATCCGGCGGCGAAAAACAGCGCGTCGCGCTGGCGCGGGCGTGGGTGCTGCAAGCGCCGATCATGTTATTCGACGAGCCGACGGCGAGTTTGGATCACGCCTCGCGCGACCGCGTCATCGAACTCATCGGTCAGGCCGTCGGCGATAACAACTGCGTCGTCGTCGCCTGCCATGATCACGAAATTATCAACCTGCCGCACGTTAAACGCTTGCATTTGGATCAGGGCACGATTCGACCACAATAGAAACCGCACAAAATAAAACGGGCCCGGCGATGGGCCCGTTTTATTTTGTCATTCCCGCTTTCGCGGGGACGGCAATCGGTAATCTCGACTAAGCGGTTACTTTTGCAGCATCCAACTGAGTCTTCAACTCACCGCTTTGAAACATCTCGGTCATGATGTCCGAACCGCCGATGAATTCGCCGTTCACATAAAGTTGCGGGACGGTCGGCCAACTTGAAAATTCTTTGATGCCCTGACGAATTTCCGGATCTTCCAACACATTCACCGTGAAGATGTTGTTCACTCCGCACGTGTTAAGAATTCGCACCGCGTTGGCAGAAAAGCCGCATTGGGGAAAATCAGCCGTGCCTTTCATATACAACACCACGGAGTGGCTGGTGACTTGTTGGCGGATGAGGTCTTGAACGTTCATTGTGTGTCCTTACCATATAAAAATTACTGCACCATTTTACCCTATTTGAGTGCCGTGGTGGGCAGGCGGCAAGACATTCTCAGCGTCGCAGCGACTCCAGCAAGGTCGAGAGCGTTCGCAGCGCTTGATCCAGCACCTCCGGCGCGGGCATGGGAAAGCGCAGGTAGGTTTCGCCGGTCGATGCGTCACGCTGAACGAACGATTGCCGGTGGCGATTCGCCGCGCTAACACCGCCGGTTGAAGCCGTAGCGAGTTGCTGCAGCAACGCTGCGCCTTGCTGCAGCAAACCGCTCCATGGATTTTCGACCTTCGCGGCACTTGCCTCGTCGTCAGCATCGCGACGATCTACCAACGCATCGCCATCGACAGATCCACTGCGCGCCACATCTTCCGTGTCGACGGGATCGACCATCGTAGACATCGTCGGTTCGGATATTGAGCCGGTCACTTCTTCAATGCCTTTCATGAAGCGATTCAGACGAGTGCCGCCCATGAATACATCTTTTTCACCGCCGTCGAGCGCGCCGGCGAATAACGATTTCTTGAAACTCAACACGCCGAGCATGCCCTCTTCAATTGTCCCCTGCGAGACGAAGTTCACCACGCGCACCGGCATTTTTTGCCCGAGCCGGTGAACGCGGCCGATGCGTTGCTCGAGCACCGCCGGGTTCCACGGCAGGTCCATGTTGACCACCATCGATGCATGCTGCAAGTTTAGTCCGACGCCGCCCGCGTCGGTGGAGAGAAAAGCGCGGCAGGCCGGATCGGTGCGAAATCGATCGACCAAGCCTTTGCGCTGCGCGCTGGGAACACCGCCGTGGAACAGCACGTGGCCCCAGCCGTGCTCGTGGAAGCGCCGTAGCACCATTTCGTGCATGCCCAGCCACTGGCTGAAAATGACTACTTTTGCCTCGGGCCGTTCGAACACTTCTTCCAATAACATGACCAGCTCGTCGGCCTTCACACCAAAGTCGGTCACCCGATCGAGCAGATACGTGCTGTCGCACGACATGCGCATGTTCTGCAACGAGATCATCAAACGCCGCTGGTCGGCCTCGCTCAAGAAACCCATACGCTTCCAGCGTTTCACGATGCCACCGACGACATCGCGGTTCTCTTCGTGCAGCTTGACTTGCTCCGGCGTCATCGGAACGAAGAAATTCTTGTCGAGGCGCTCCGGCAATTGCTTCAGCACTTCCTTTTTCTGCCGCCGAATGAGTATCGGCGCAAGGGTTTTGCCGATGCGGTCAAGATCGCGGTAGCCCACTACCCGGCCGGTCTCGTCGAGCACTTGGTGCTCATGCAAAAAGCGAAACGTCGGCCCGAGTCGATGCGGGTCGACGAATTGCACGATGGAAACCAGTTCTTCGAGGCGGTTTTCAAGTGGCGTGCCGGTGAGTACGATCGCATAGGCCGAGCTGATCTTTTTAACGCTGCGCGCGGCCCGGGTGTTCCAATTCTTGATGCGCTGCGCCTCGTCCAAAATCACCAGATCGGGCGACCACGCCTCAATGAGATCAAGATCACTATGCACCGTATCGTAGTTCATGATCTTGAAGAAGCTCGCGACCGCGAATTGCTCCGCGCGGCGCGCCCGTAGGCCGGCGATCACGCTCACGCTGCGTTCGACGAAGCGGGCTATCTCGCGCTCCCACTGGTGTTTGAGCGAGGTCGGACAAATCACCAGCACGCGATCGACGCCCAACTCGCGGGCCATGATCTCGGCTGCGGCGAGCGCTTGGATGGTCTTACCGAGCCCCATCTCGTCACCGATTAGCGAACGCCCCGCCCGCGCCGCGAACAGCGCCCCCTCGCGCTGGTAGTCATACATGGAAATCTTCAGCAGATTCTTGAACGCGGCCGAAGCAATGCCTTGCGGAAATGCGCGCTCGATCTTCTCGCGCCGCCGCTCGGCGTCACGCACCTCGGCAAGGAAAATGAGTGCATCGTCATAGCAACGCAATTCGTGATCCAGGCGCCGCGCGCCACTCAAGAAGCGATCGAACACCGAGTATTTTTCCGGCAGCAACTTGCCGTCCGGTCCGAAGAATTCGACCGCCAACTGAACCAATTCCGGCGGGCACGCGCGAGCGGGGCGAAAACGAATTTCCCGCTGCGCGCCATAGTGCAAAAACACTTCGCTGTAGGCCGGTTGAAACCCGGCCTTGAGCGCAGCCTTGCCGCTGCGGCGCCGTGCCAGCGTTGTCAGCGTGAACTCGACGTGCTTGCAAGTTCCGAGTGTATTGGTGGCGAAGTCCGGACAAGAACAAAAGTTGTCGCCCAGATCGCCGCCGCGAATGGCCACACGGTAGCTGTTCTTGCTCTCAGGATTGCTGACCCGAAATTCGGAGAACACCGGCTCGGCGCCGAGGTTCTCGATTTGAAAACGTTGTTCCACGCCGAACTGGCGTCGCAGCGCGCGCTGCCATTCTTCGAGCGACAGACCGTCGGGGCGTTTAAGCCGGGACAGCTTGCGCGGTCCGCCAGCGACGCTCTTTTTCTTGACCGGCTTCGTTCGACCCTGCATCGCGCGAGATGTATCGTTTGCGGCTTTCTTGCGCGCCGCACTGGATGGCTTGGTCGCCATTGCTTCCTCCTATTGGATGCGCCCCCCAGTTCGAAAAGGAACGGGGTTACTGGACGAGATTTTAACGTAATACACCGCAATTTCTGGCGCCAAGAACTTGCGGTGCATTCGCGCCACCGAGATTTACCAATCAACAGTAATTTGATGGTCGCTCCAGTGGGCTGGTAACGCGCGCCACTAGGCCAGATCCGTATTATCATTACCTATGCAGACCCGATGCCGGTGACAACTAAAATGAATCAATCCGTTACGGTGCGACAAAAAGTAACGAGAGTTTCAATAATCCGGACCGACGGGTCTGGTGAGTAACTGTAAAGTTTATTCGAGCCGCACCTATGCCGCGCAGGAAAATCACGATATCCAAGCCCTTTGCCGAGCTACCCACCGACGCTAATCCGAGCGAGATAGAATCGGTACCCTGGATACGCGCCTTCGCCCAGGGACGCGAGTATCCCAAACATACCGAGTTTGGCGGCAAATGGTTACGGTTCGTGCCAGTGAAAGATATTGATACGCTCTGGCCCAAGATCCGAGATGCGCTACATGCGGGCTGGCTAGGAAACTCGGCAAAGGTTGCTACCGCAATGTCAAACCCGAATGCGTCTACTCCAAACACGAGAGTAATATGCGTATATACATATGACTCACGAGATGAGTCCGACGTGAAACGTGTACGGCAATCACTCCGAGATATAGGGATTAGTCGAAAGATCCCATATAAAGCAGACAACGCAACTCGCGCGGCCAATGCACTATCCTTGTCGCTCGTCGCCGTGCTTCGTGAGCAGATCGTTGGTCAGGTCACGTTTTCGGAGCTAGGTTCCCCAGCGCAGAGCGGGTGGCTCGCCCTCGGTCCGTTGTCGGTTGAGCCGCCATTGCAGCGGCGCGGTGTGGGCAGCCAACTCATCGACGCGGGTCTTCAGGCGATACGCGAGCAGGGCGCCAAGGGCTGCGTCCTCGTCGGCAATCATCGTTACTATCACCGTTTCGGCTTCGTCGTTGCACCGGCGTTTGCGCCGCCTCGATACCCGCCCCAGCATTTCCAGGTTCTCCGCTTTGGTGACTCCTTCCCGGATGCACCGGTTGCCTTTCACCCCGCGTTCTCGGCCGCGGCTCCGATCCCATCTGAACGCCAGCCAAAATTAAAATGGAATATCCGGGTATTGTCCAAGTGTGACGCGGTCGATGCCAGCCAGATCTTGATGGATCGTGCCGTTGACGAAGCCCGCTGCGGCCATCAACTCGTTGCACGCATTGCCCTGGTCGTAACCATGTTCCAACAACAGCCATCCGCCAGGAGCCAAGCGGGACGCGGCGTTTCGGGCAATGTGCGCCAGGGCCGACAATCCACGCGGGCCTGCGGCTAGTGCCTGGCGCGGTTCGAAGCGCAAATCGCCTTGGGTGAGATGGGGATCGTCCTCGGCGACATAGGGCGGGTTGGAAACGATTAAATCAAACGGCTCTTCGCTTACGGCGCTGAACCAATCGCTTTGCAAAAATACTACGGCCGATGCCCGGTCGCGCAAAAGCCGTTGCGCGTTTTCCCGTGCGATTTCCAAGGCGGCGTTGCTGGCGTCAACGGCGGTGATGCGAGCAAGCGGACGATGTTTGGAGATGGCAATCGCGATGGCGCCGCTGCCGGCGCCTAAGTCCAATATTCGCGTCGACCGATGCTCTGGAAGCCGCTCCAATGCTTGTTCTACGAGCAGTTCCGTTTCCGGGCGCGGGATCAATACGGCAGGCGTGACCTTGAACGTGAGTCCGAAAAATTCGCGTTCGCCGACGATATAGGCGACCGGCTCGCCGTTTTTTCTGCGCTCAACGTAGTCGCTAAATTGATTTTTCTCCGCGTCGGTCAAGACTCGTTCGGGATGGGTCGCTAGATGGGCACGGGTGGCGCGCAGTGTGTGTTGGAGCAGGACGCGCGCGTCCACTTGGTCGATTTGCCGGTACGCCAATTTCATCGCATCGGCAGTTTTAACGGCAGAATAGATTCCCGCCTCCGCGGCAATGACATCATCATGCGCCGTCGAGTTCCTACCTTTCATTCGGATCAATTCGATTCGCCGAGCGCAGCTAGTTGTTCCGCTTGATGTTCGGCCATCAGCGCGTTGGTAATCTCGGACATATCGCCGTCCATAACGAAATCGATTTTGTACAAGGTGAGATTGATGCGGTGATCGGTGACGCGACCTTGCGGAAAGTTGTAGGTGCGGATGCGTTCCGAGCGATCGCCGGAGCCGATCAGCGATTTACGCTCCGCGGCTTGTTTGGCATGTTGTTCGCGCTCTTGTTTATCCTTGATGCGCGCGACCAAAACCGACATCGCTTGCGCTTTGTTTTTGTGCTGCGAGCGGCCGTCTTGGCACTCGACCACGATGCCGGTGGGCATGTGCGTGATGCGGACGGCGGAATCGGTCTTGTTGATGTGCTGGCCGCCGGCGCCGCTGGCACGAAAGGTATCGATGCGAATTTCCGCTGGATTGATGACGATATCGCTGACATCGTCCACTTCCGGCAAGATTGCGACGGTGCATGCAGAGGTGTGAATGCGCCCTTGGGTTTCCGTGTCGGGCACGCGCTGCACGCGATGGCCACCAGATTCGAATTTCAGTTTTGAATAGGCGCCCTGACCGATGATTTTTGCGATGACTTCTTTGTAGCCGCCGACTTCGCCCAGGCTCTCGGAAATGATTTCCACTTGCCAGCGATTGCGCTCGGCGTAGCGCGCATACATGCGGAATAAATCGCCGGAAAAAAGCGCGCTTTCGTCGCCGCCGGTGCCGGCGCGAATTTCCAGAAAGATGTTGCGCTCGTCGTTCGGATCTTTCGGCAACAACAGCGTTTGCAAATCTTTTTCTAAGGATAAAAGTTTTTCCTTGCCGCTTCTAATTTCCGCTTCGGCGTAGTCGCGCATGTCAGGATCGCTCGCCATTTCTTGCGCGGCAGCCATATCCGCTTCGACCGTTTGATACTTTTGAAACAGCGACACCACCGGTGAAATCTCCGCGTGCTCCTTGGTCAGTTTGCGGTAGTTGTCCATGCTCGCGGTGACGGTCTCGCTCGATAATTGCTTGTCGAGTTCCCCCAGCCGGTCTTTGAGGGACAGGAGTTTTTGTTGTATCGATGCTTTCATTCTAGATCGCTGCTGGGGAAAAGCTGATTGAGGAGGCGGATCAGCGCGGCGCGCTCGTTGGTGTCGACATCTTGCAACGCGCGAGAGGGATGATGCATAAATTTATTCATTAAGCCGCGGCTCAGCGCTTCAAGCACTTGCTCGGGGTTTTCGCCCCGCGCGAGCAAGCGCTGCGCGCGCTCCAATTCCGCGACGCGATATTGCTCGGCACGTTCGCGCAATTGACGGATGGTCGGCACCGAGGCACGTGCTTCGAGCCATTGGCCAAATTCCGTGACGCGGTTGGCGATAATGGATTCCGCCGCCGCGACCGCTGATTCGCGCTTACCCAAACCTTCTTGAACCACCGCGCCGAGATCGTCGACGGTGTAAAGGAACACGTCGCGCAAGTCGGCGACTTCGGGCTCAATGTCGCGCGGAACGGCGAGATCCACCATGAATATCGGGCGGTGTTTGCGCTGCTTAATAGCGCGTTCGATCAGCCCTTTGCCGAGTATCGGCAAAGGGCTGGCCGTCGAGGTGATAATGATGTCGTGGGTGGCGATGTGGTCGGGCAATTCGCCCAGCGTAATGGCGCTGCCATGGAATTTGTCGGCCAAATGTTTGGCGCGCTCCAAGGTGCGGTTGGCTACGGTAACGTGCTTCGGCGTCTGCGCCGCAAAGTGAGTCGCGACCAGCTCGATCATTTCGCCGGCGCCGATGAAAAGCACGCGCTGATCGTTGATGCGCCCGAAAATGCGATTAGCTAGCTTCAGCGCGGCGGCGGCCATGGATACGGAGTTTGCGCCAATTTCCGTCGTGCTACGGACTTCTTTAGCGACGGAGAATGTGGTTTGAAAAAGTTTATCCAGCAACAATCCCAGCGTGCCTGATTCGCGCGCTGTGCGCACCGCTTCTTTCACCTGGCCTAATATTTGCGGCTCGCCGATGACCATGGAATCCAAACCCGACGCCACGCGGAACGCGTGTTTCACCGCCGTACCGTCGGCGTGTTGGTAGAAATAGGGTTCGACGTGTTGCGAGTCTAGCGCGTGATACTGCATCAGCCAGCGCGAAATGGCGTTCGGTGTGCTGGCATGGCAGTAGATTTCCGTACGGTTGCAGGTGGACAAAATCGCGCCCTCGGAGACGCCGGGCAATTGCACCAATTCACGCAGCGCGGGCACAAGCAATTCCGGCGGAAAAGCCATACGTTCCCGGATCGCGACCGGCGCGCTTTGGTGATTGATGCCCAAGGTGAAAATGTGCTGCGAAACCGCCATGGCAATGAAACGCGAAACCGTTGATGGTTAACGATAAATTATAACATTCGACCTCGCGATCAGGCTGCGGAACGGTTTGCTCGATCGAGAAGGGAATTTAACGCCATGAGCGCAGTTCGGGCTTACGCGGGAGTCAACCGGCGCGCGATTTATTGGCGTGATGACGCTGCCGCCACAGGCTCACTTCCTTGATGGCGTGATTCAGCGTCGGCAGGAAATTAACGTGATCCACAGTACGCTTTGATCGTGCAATGGCGCTGCCACCTGCCCAAATTTCAATACTTGAAGATAATTCCCGGCGCAGACTGGCCAAACCTTCGCCGATCAACTTGACGGGATAGGCGCCGGTAAACGAAATCGCGACGATATCGCAATGATGAGCCGCCGCCGCGCGGACGATTTCCGCGATGGGTAACTGCGCGCCGAGCGAAATACAATGCGCGCCCTCCACCGCCAGCGCTGCTTCCAGCATCAGCAGTCCCACGCTGTGCTGCTCCTTCGGTAACGTGGCCAGCAATAGTTTTGGCGGACGCGAACTTTTTTCGTAGTTAACAATGGCATGGCGCAACATATTCTGCAGGATCTCGGTGTAGGCGTGCTCCTGAAATATTTCTAGGTCGCCGCCTACCCAGGCTTCGCCGACGTAAGTGTTGAGCGGCGTTAGAATGTCACAGATGAACGGTTGCACGCCGTAGCGAAGTAGCGATTGTTGCAGGGATTTTTGCAGATCACTAAGTTGGTGGCGCCGGATCATGTCGATGTAGCGCTCAATTTCTCCTTGGTGCGGCGAACTCGCCGACCGCGACGAGTTATGCTTAGAGGAAATTTTTAACAGTTGGCTGAGTGACTGCTGCACCAGCTTTCCGGGCCGCATGCCGTGATCCATTAAGCGTTTAATCGTTCTCAGGCGTTCGATGTCCTGCGACGCGTAGGCGCGGTCGCCGTTGAGATCGCGGCTCGGTTGGGGAAAACCGTAGCGCCGTTCCCAAATTCGCAGTGTATCCTTGCTAATACCCGTTTCGCGCTCTACCACACTGATCGATACAAGCGTGGTTGTATCCGTGGGCTGAATCATTTATAGTTTGTCCTAGGCAAATCAGCGGGATGACTGCCCTGTCCCCGTCGAGGGGTAAGCCGATAAGTCCTCATTATTCACTTACGCTGCGCCTAAATTATCACAGAATTCGGTTAATTACAGCAATTTGTGTGTGCGGAGGTAATGATGAAAATAAGCAAATTGTGTCTCGCAGTTGCGCTCTGCGGCGCCACCTTGAACGTCCTGGCGAATGACGCCGCGCCGTCAGGCGCCAGCAAGCCGTTCGTCGATAGCGTCAAACGTGAGCGTCGCCAAGCCTTACCCGAAGCCTCGGATCTGGACGCTAGGTGGCAACCGTATTTGCGCTGGCATCGTGACGCCACAGCGCTGCGGGGCGCCGACTCAGGCCTCAACGGCCATCAACCGCTGCTACAGCTTTAACGGCGCTCGCGAATGTGGCGTTATGCGCTCCGGATCATTCTGTTGGCAACGGCATTGACCGCGCAAGCGAACTGCCCCGATCTTCTTGACCAACATTTCGCGCCGTTGAGGGGCGGCGCGACGCAGAGCCTATGCCAATACCAAGGAAAAGTGCTGCTGGTCGTGAATACCGCGAGTTATTGCGGCAATACGCCGCAGTACAAAGGCTTGCAGGCCTTGTACCAAAAATATCGTGCGCTCGGCTTGGTGGTGCTTGGTTTTCCCAGTAACGACTTCGGGCGCCAGGAACCGGGTGCGGCAGCGGATATTGCGGAATTTTGCGAGCGAACGTATCGAGTGACGTTCCCGATGTTCGAGAAATCGAGCGTTCGGGCGGCCAACGGCAATCCGCTTTACGACCAACTCGCGGCCCTCTCCGGCGAGCGGCCACAGTGGAACTTTCACAAGTATGTAATCGACCGTAGCGGCAAGAAGATCTCCAGTTTCGGCAGTTCCATCTTGCCCGAAGACGCGCAGTTGGTTAGGCAAATCGAAACGCTACTCGCAGCGCAATAACGGCGCCAACTTAAAATCTGTTATTGCCGCGTAAAGTTTTCCAGCAAAGCGTGGCCATGTTCGGTCAGAATAGATTCTGGGTGAAATTGCACCCCTTCGACAGCCAGGGTTTTATGCCGCACGCCCATGATTTCACCATCATCCGTCCACGCGGTAACCGCCAAACACGCTGGCAGGGAGGCGCGTTCGATCACCAGCGAGTGATAGCGCGTCGCGCGATAAGGATTGGGCAAGCCATTAAACACGCCGTCGCCGTGATGATGTATCTGCGAGGTCTTGCCGTGCATGAGTTGCTGCGCATGGATAATTTTTCCGCCGAAGGCTTGGCCGATGCTCTGGTGTCCCAAACACACACCGAGAATCGGAATCTTTCCCGCGAATTGTTTAATCAGCGGCACTGACACGCCGGCTTCGTTGGGCGTGCACGGCCCCGGCGACACCACGATGCGATCAGGCTTGAGCGCGGCGATATGCTCTAATGTGATTTCATCATTGCGGTAAACCACCACCTCTTGACCCAGTTCGCCCAGATATTGCACCAGGTTGTAGGTGAAGGAATCATAATTGTCGATCATGAGTAACATAGCGATTGAATCTACTGCGGCAAAAAAGTTGACCGTACTTTAGCAGGGATATGCGCTCATTGTATAGCGCAAGAGCGCATTCGCGCCGCCAGAGATGCCTGGAGATCCGCGCCAATATTGGCTCCTGGCGCGATTATGTTGGTATACTCGCGGGATGTTGAGTGATCAAACGGATCAAAGCCCGCAACATCGGGCACTTTTGTTAAGATGCGCGTTGGTCGTGCGATTTCGTCGCAAGCGGCCGGTTGAAAAAACCTAGGGGAGTATTCTGGCAACCTACCAGGAACTATCGGATTTTCTGGCTTCCGTCGAACGCCGCGCCTATAAACAGGCGTTTTTTGCCGTGCGTGACGAGGAAGTCGCGCTCGATATCGTCCAGGATGCCATGCTCAAGCTCACGGAAAAATACAGCGGCAAACCGATCGAAGAGTTGCCGATGTTATTCACGCGCATTGCCCAGAATGCAATGCGCGACTATTTTCGTCGGCAAAAGGTGCGCTCCACCTGGACAACGCTGTTCTCAAGCTTAACCGGACGAGATAGCGATGAAGAAGATCGTGACCCGCTGGAAACACTTGAGGTAGAATCAAGCAATAGCGTAGGCGACACTCCTCCCGCGCAATTGGAACAAAAACAAGTGCTTGGAGCGATCGAGGCGGCCGTGAAGAAACTCCCAACGCGTCAACGGGAAGCCTTCCTGCTGCGTTATTGGGAAGAGTTTGATGTGGCTGAGACCGCTGCTGCGATGGGGTGTTCCGAAGGCAGTGTAAAAACTCACTGTTCTCGCGCAGTGCAAGCCTTGTCCGTCACGCTAAAAGCTAAAGGTATTACCCTATGAACGAGCTGGAATTCGCCAAAAAAGTTGCGCAGCAACTTAATCGCAGTACCCAACAGTTAAACGCCGTTCCGCTTGCCCGATTGAAGGCGGCGCGCGAGCGCGCGCTGGAAGCCTATCGTAGCGAGCCGATGTTAGCCCATGTCGGCGGGTCGGCCGGTGAGAGTTGGAGCGATCGGTTGTTGCACCATCCGCGCCTGGCCTGGGGCGGCTTTGCCGCGCTGCTCGGCCTGGCGATCGGTATCAATTTTTGGCAAGAAACCGAGCGAGAAAGTTCGCCCATCGACGCGCAGATTTTGGCGAGCGACCTACCGCTGCACACCTTCACCCACCAAGACTTCGACGCATGGTTAAGAGACAACTCCAAGCAATAGCACTGGGCCTGGCGCTGTCCGGGGCGGTCAATGCCCAGGATTGGAACAGCATTGGCAGCGCGGAGAAATCCGTGCTCGCGCCGCTATCCGGCCAATGGAGTGCGTTGCCGCAGGAAGAGCGCACTCACCTACTCGAAGCAGCGAAGCATTATCCCAAGATGTCCCCCGCCGAGCAGGATAAATTCCGTGCGCGCTTACCGGAGTGGGGCAAACTCGATCCGGCCGCGCGCAAAGCGGCCCGCGAGAACTACGACAAGATCAAGAACTTACCGCCCGAGCAGCAGAAAAAAGTAATGGAAAAACTGCGCTCGCAAGAGCGCTAGTCCGCAACGCTTCCCCGGCCGGGCGCGCGACGGCCGTTAGACAATTTCCTGCCGCGCTGCCATGCTCCCTCCAAGCTTTATCCGACGCATTCTGTGCATGATTTACGACGGCCTATTGCTGGCCGCCGTGTTATTTATCGCCGGTTTCGCGTTCATTTATTTGACCGACTATCCCAATCATCCTGGTCTTCGACCGCTGTTGCAGATTTTCTTGCTGGCGATTATCGCAACGTATTTCTGCGGGTTCTGGTGTAAATCGGGCCAAACGCTGGCGATGAAAACCTGGCGCATTAAACTGCAAAATCGTGACGCTGGCTTGCTTTCGCCAAGGCAGGCGCTACTGCGATTTGCCTTGGCGTTCGCCGGATTCGCCCTGGGCGGGCTGACGATTTGGTGGGCGCTATTTGATCGCGAACAACAGTTTTTGCATGATCGCCTGAGCGGCAATCGCTTAGTGGTCGTTCCTCAACAATAACGACCTTGCCAGGAGGTCGATGGCGCGCGCCTCCTGGCAGGGCATCGCCCGGCCGGGTAGCCTAGGGCCAGAGCCGCTCTGGTACTGGGTCATAGGCCGATCGCTAACGCCGTTCTACATACTTCATCATGGAAACGGCAATCGTGAGAAAAAGCAACGTCGGCAATGCGGCGCTCATGAAGGGATTCCAGTCGTTTAGCACACCAAGGTTCGAGAACAATCGATTAAGTAAATAAAAGCCAATGCCGAGCATGATGCCGCTGAAAATTTTGCCGCTTAACCCACCGCTGCGCCGCTGATAAATGGCGAACGGCAGCGCCAACGTCATCATCACCAGCAAGGCAAACGGATGAATGATTTTCGTCCATTTGGCGATTTCGTAGCGCGTGGTTTTTTGTTTGTTCTCGCGCAAATGCTCGATATAGGTAAAGAGATTCCACACCGACATATTTTCTGGCACCACCAGCAGCACCGACAAAATTTCCGGCGTGACAACGGAATTCCAGGTCGCGTCCGCGAGTTTTTTCAGCGCGACCGTGTTGCCGCTAAACAAGGTTTGATCGACCTCGCTGATGCGCCAGTTGTTCTCACCGCGATACTCGCCGCGCTTCGCCAAGCTGATACTTTTGAGGCGGTGGGCGTCATCGAATTCATAGATCTTGAGATTTCGCAGCGTCGTGTCCGGCAACATTTCCTGCACGTTAACGAAAGTTTTCGCATCCTTCACCCACAGGCCGGAGCGGAATTCCTGTGCGACTAATGCGTTCATCGCCTGCAGACGATATTTCTGCGCGATACGATCGGAATACGGCGCGATCACATCGCCGAATACGAAATTGATGGTCGCGAACACTACGCCGATGGCGATTAGCAATTTCATAATCATGGCCAGGGAATAGCCCGATGCGCGCATTACCGTGAGTTCGGAATGGGTCGAGAGTTGCGTCAGCGCGAAGATCGTGCCGATCAGTGCCGAAATGGGAAAGAGTTGATAGACGTGGCCGGGCAAGGACAGCCACACGAACAGAAACATTTGCGGCAAACGATAGCTGCCCTTGCCCAGTTGCGGCAGCTCGAAAATGAGATCGAAGAACGCGTACAGCATCAGCAGCGCCACCAGAACGAGGGCCGTGCCGGCGACGACTTCTTTCGCCAGGTAGCGTGCGAGGATGCCCAATATGAATTACAACGCTTTTTTTAACTGCTCGAGAATTGCCGGATTTTCCAAAGTCGAAATGTCTTGCGTGATTTCCTCGCCCGTCGCAATCACGCGCAATAAGCGCCGCATGATTTTCCCCGAGCGCGTTTTCGGTAAATTGTCGCCGAAGCGAATGTCTTTCGGTTTGGCGATCGGGCCGATTTCCTTGCCGACCCAGTCGCGCAGTTCTTTCGCGATGCGCAGCGCCTCGTCGCCGGTTGGCCGCGGACCTTTGGTCACAACGAAAGCGACGATGGCCTCGCCGGTTAGATCGTCGGGACGACCGACCACTGCAGCCTCGGCGACGAGTTTGCTGTTCGCCACCAGCGCCGATTCGATTTCCATCGTGCCCATGCGATGGCCGGAGACGTTCAGCACATCGTCGATGCGGCCCATGATGGTGAAGTTGCCGGTATCTTTGTCGCGCACCGAGCCATCGCCGGCGAGATACAGCTTGCCGCCGAGTTCGTCTGGGTAGTAGCTTTTCTTGAAGCGTTCGGGATCGCCCCAAATGGTGCGAATCATCGCCGGCCATGGCCGTTTCACCACGAGAATACCGCCCTGCCCATTCGGCAAATCGTGCCCGGCCTCGTCGACAATCGCCGCCATGATGCCAGGCAGCGGCAAGGTGCAGGAACCCGGCACCAAGTGCGTCACACCGGGCAGCGGCGTGATCATGTGGCCACCGGTTTCGGTTTGCCAAAAGGTATCGACGATGGGGCAGCGTCCGCCGCCGATGTTTTCGTGATACCACATCCAGGCTTCCGGATTGATCGGCTCGCCGACCGAGCCCAACAGCCGCAAACTGGACAAATCATAGTTGCGCGGATGCGCGCTGGGCGTGCCTTCCGAGGCTTTGATCAGGGAGCGGATCGCCGTCGGCGCGGTGTAAAAAATCGATACCTTATGCTTGTTAATGGTGTCCCAAAATCGGCCGGCGTTCGGATAAGTTGGCACGCCTTCGAACACGATTTCCGTCGCGCCCACGGCGAGCGGGCCATAGGTAATGTACGTATGGCCTGTCACCCAACCGATGTCGGCGGTACACCAAAATATGTCGCTCGGCTTGATGTCGAACGACCACTTCATGGTCAGCGCCGCCCACAGCAAATAGCCCGCCGACGAATGTTGTACGCCTTTGGGTTTGCCGGTCGAGCCAGAGGTGTAAAGAATGAACAGCGGATGTTCCGCATCGACCCATTCAGGCTCGCAGATTTCCGCTTTGCCGGCGACCAAATCGTGCATCCAGACATCGCGACCCGGAGCGAAGTTGACGTTACCGGCGGTACGTTTGTAGACAATGACGTTCTTAAGTACCTCGCAACCACCCAGCCCAAGCGCTTCGTCGACGATCGATTTCAACGGCAACGCCTTGCCGCCACGCATTTGTTCGTCGGCGGTGATCAACGCAACTGCGCCGGCGTCGATGACCCGTTCCTGCAAACTTTTCGCCGAAAAACCGCCGAACACCACCGAATGCGTCGCGCCGATGCGCGCGCAAGCTTGCATCGCGATTACACCTTCAATCGACATCGGCATGTAGATAATGACGCGATCACCTTTCTGGATGCCAAGGGACTTCAGCCCATTCGCAAACTGGCAGACCTTGCCATACAGCGCCTTATAGGTAATTTTTGTGACCTTGCCGTCATCGGCCTCGAAAATAATCGCGACTTTTTCGGCATTGCCATTCTGCAAATTTACATCCAGGCAGTTGTAGGAAACATTCAACCGGCCATCGTGGAACCAGCGATAAAACGGCGCGTTCGATTCGTCCAGCGTTTGCGTGAACGGCGTGTGCCATACGAGATTCTCCCGGGCAAGCCGCGCCCAAAATCCGGCGTAGTCGCGCTCCGCCTCGGCATTCAGTGCCTGAAAAGCGGCGCTGGAAATATTCGCTTGTTTCGCGAACGCCTCGGGTGGCGGAAATGAACGCTTCTCGTGTACAACGGACTCTATGTTAGCCATCTATTTTTCCCTGAGAAATGCGGTTGAATCGATTGGGGAATTATACCGTGGCCGGTCCGACCCGCGTTGCGCGGGAACGGTGATTTTTGTACTTAACGAATTTCCCCGGGCGATAGCTGCAGACCATTATGGATACTGGCTCTCCCGAAATGCACGGTGGAGCGCCGCTCTCCCATTGCATCTCAGGGCATCGGATTGAGCGTTTGTTGATTATCAATGTCCCGTGGCATGATAGAAGCTTGGGGGATCGTAGTTAGCCGCAAGAGCCTGGCAACGGAGGATGAATGGCTTTTTTCACGTTTGTGGCGATGCCGTTTGGAATCAAACAGGGCATCGATTTCAATCGTGTGTTTCGCGAGTACATCGAACCGGCGCTGACGGAGGCGCACTTTGAGGTATTTCGCGCCGATGAAGAGATGCGTGCGGGCAATATCCGCACCGATATGTTTCAGCAATTGCTGATTGCCGATCTGGTCGTAGTCGATCTCTCAATCGACAATCCCAATGTTTGGTACGAGTTGGGCGTCCGTCACGCGCTGCGTTCCCGCGGCGTGATTCAGATCATTACGCAGCGTGAGCAAATGCCGTTCGATGTGTATACCGATCGGGTGATTCGCTACCACACCAAGGATGGCGTGCCGGATGCGGAATTTTTGCCGCACGACAAAACCAAGCTGGCGCAATTCGCGATGGAGACCATGGCCTCATGGCACGGGCGCAAGGTGAGTCCGGTCTATCATTTGCTGAGCTACCTCAAAGAGCCTGATTGGAAGACCTTGCGTGTGGGTGAGGCGCAGGAATTTTGGGAACGCTACGAGCGCTGGGAAGAGCGCATCGAAATCGCGCGCGATAGGCGCCGTCCCGGCGACATCATGTTGCTTGCCGACGAGGCGCCAACGCAGGCCTTGCATTTAGACGCCCATCGCGCGGCGGGCAAGGCGTTGCTAAAAATGGGGCAGTTCGCCTTTGCCTTGCATCAGTATAAGGAAGCACTTGAGGTCGATGCGACGGATTTGGACAGCCAACAGCAATCGGCCATTTTGCTCGGTCGGACCGGCCGCAACCAAGACGCCCGGGTCAAGATCGATAACCTGGTCGAGAAGTTTCCGAATAATGCCGAATGTTGGTCGCTCAAAGGACGCATCGGCAAGGAATCCTGGATCGACACTTGGCGCAAGGCGAACGGCGCCACAGCGCACATGCGCGCAACGGCGACCGAAGAAGTCGATTGGCTGGAAGAATCCATCGATGCCTACAAGACCGGCTTCATCAAAGACCCGAGCAATTTCTACACCGGTATCAATGCCGTGGTGTTGTCTTATTTGCATGAACATCTAACCGCTTCGAGCGCTTCGACAAAAGACCGCAAGGCGATGGAAGGCGGGGTGCGCTGGGTGGCGCGCTGCGCGAAAGAACGCGATAGCGCCAGTTACTGGGCACGCGTGACGCTGGCCGATTTGGCGCTGATGAGCGCACCGAAAAAAGAAGTCGAGCGCGCCTATAAAGACGCCGTTGCGATCAGTAGCAACAATTGGTTTGCCCTCGATTCCACCTGGCAACAACTCATGGTGTTGCGTGATTTGGCGTTTCGCCCCGAGGAAGTGGGCGTCGCGCTCGATGTGATCGAGCGTGAGATCAATCGATTAAAACCACCCTGGCAGCCGCGGTTGACCATTTTGTTCAGCGGCCATATGGTGGATAAGCCGGATCGCGAGAACCCGCGCTTTCCCGATAGCAAGTCTGGCCTGGTGAGCGGCGCGATTCTGAGCAAACTCAACGATCTGGGCGCGACCGAGACGGATTTGGCGATCTGCAGTGCTGCCTGCGGTGGCGATTTATTGTTCGCGGAACTGTGTCTCGCCCGCGGCATGGCGGTGCATCTGTATTTGGCAATGGACGAGCCGGAGTTTCTGGAACGATCCGTTAACTTCGCCGGCGAGGAATGGAAGAATCGCTATTTTCGTGTGAAGGATCATCCGAAATCGACACTATTTATCCTCACCGAGGAGCTTGGGCCGGGAGAGGCAAATGCCAATCCGTTTGCGCGCAACAATATGCGCATGCTCTACAATGCCTTAGCATTGGGCACCGACAAAATTCGCTTTATCGCACTGTGGGACGGCCAAAAGGCCGACGGGACGGGCGGCACCCAGCATATGATCGAGACGGTCAAGAAACATCTGGGCCAGGTGTGGGTACTCGATACCCAGCAAATTTTTGCGAGGGCGCAATGACATTCGAAGATAAATTATCGCGCACCGGTCCGAAGCGTCTATTGTCGCTGGACGGCGGTGGTATCCGTGGACTGATCAGCGTCGCGGTGTTGGCGGCGATCGAGTCGATGTTGCAGCGCCGATTCAAGCGCGGCGACGATTTCGTTCTGGCCGACTACTTCGACTATATCGCCGGCACCAGCACCGGCGGGATCATTGCCACCTGCTTGGCTTGGGGAATGCGCGTCGCGCAAGTACGCGAGTTTTATCAAACCAATGGCCAGACTATGTTCGACAAGGCGTCGATCCTGAAGCGCTTTCACTATAAGTACGACGACAAAGCCTTGGCGCAAAGACTACGCAAAGTATTCAGCGAAAATGGCGCGCCGAGTACACTTGGCTCGACACGCTTGCGAACCCTGTTGATGTTGGTGATGCGCAATAGCAGCACCGATTCGCCGTGGCCGCTATGCAACTATCCGGCGGCTAAATATAACGCTCGCGATCGCATCGATTGCAACCTCCGGTTGCCGCTATGGCAACTGGTGCGCGCGAGTACAGCGGCGCCAACTTATTTCCCACCCGAAGTAATTGATGTCGGCGAACACCGCTTCACGTTTGTCGATGGTGGCATCACGCCGTACAACAATCCGGCGTTACAGTTGTATTTGATGGCGACAGTCCCGGAATACAAACTCGCGTGGCCGATTGGTGAGGAGAATTTATTGGTTGTGTCGATCGGAACGGGCATTAGCCCGGAGGCGAACGAAAATCTCGTGCCAGGGGAAATGAACTTGCTTTACAACGCCGCCTCGCTGCCATCGGCGCTGATGTTCGGTGCGCTGTATCAACAGGATTTGCTCTGCCGCGTCCTGGGCAATTGTTTGCACGGCGATAAATTGGATCGCGAAATCGGCGATTTGCGCGGTACGCCAAGCCGGGCGGGAACAAGCAAACAATTCACCTATGTTCGTTACAACGCCGAGTTGACCGAGGCGGGATTAGCCAAACTCGATTTAAAAGATATCGACGCGAAACACGTGCAGCAACTGGATTCCATTACATACATGTCCGAGCTCACGCGCGTCGGTGAGGCGGTGGGGCGGCAAGTAAGCGAAGCGCATTTTCCGACGGTGTTCAACTGTTAATGAGGTAAGGATTTAATGGCTGGCATCTTCATCAGTTATCGCGAGCGCGATTCAAAGGGGTGGGCGCTGAGCTTGCGCGACCGCTTGGTGGACGAGTTTGGCGAGGCGCGGGTGTTCCTCGACAAAGACACATTGAAGGCGGGGAAATGGAAAGATCAAATCGAGCAGGCTTTGGGTGATTGCAATATCGTTCTCGTGGTGATTGGGCGTGGCTGGCTGAATGCTCAAGACGATGAGGGTCGCCAACGGCTGATGTCGGAGGATGACGTGCATCGTCGCGAAATTGCGCTGGCCCTCGCTCGGCCTGACGTCACCGTCATTCCAGTGGTGGTGGACGGCGCGACAATGCCGAAGCCCGACCAATTGCCGCAAGACATACGTGGTTTGATTCAGCAACAGTCCCGCGCGATAAGCGACAGCGCGGCACACCGTAGAGTGGATTTGGACGGACTCATGGCGGATATTCGGCGCGTCGGCCGTTTCGAGCCCAAGCCGGTATCGACGTCCACTCTTACGCCGACACCACCCTTGGCGCCGATCAAGAATAGTGGCAAAGTCATAGCGGCTCTGTGTTTACTCGCCTTGATCTTTTTTGCCGCAATCGCGGAAGAGGGCATGGATCACGATACTAAAGTGGCGGGTATTTTATTCGGCGCTATTGCGCTTTGGCTGGCGGTTAGCGGATTTAAGGACATCAACGCAGGCCTGGTGAAAGGGCGCGGGCGGGCCATTGCGGCAATGGGTTTGGGTGGTTTGGCGACGTTGGGAATGTTCGGCGCGTTGACCCTGACCGAACCGGCAGTTGCGCCGAACGCAGGTAGTCTGGGCCCCTCAGCGACGATAGTTGCGCCCCAACCCGCGCCATCGTATCAACCGCCGCCGATGCAAACCCCTACCGCACCACCTGCGCTGGCTCCGAGCGCCAAGCCGGCCAAACCGGCGAGTCGGCAAAAGTCCGCACCGGTTGAGCGGGTTCAAACAGTCAATTTTCAGGGCATTTGGCAGGACGAAAACGATGGGTCGATTTTCTACGCGATCCGTCAGGAAAATAACCTCGCCCGTTTGCAGGAATACAACGCGCTCGGCGTTCTATCGTTCGACGCTATCGGCAAACCCACAGAAAATGAATTGATGATCGATCACCCGATGTTGATCGTCAATTTGGCCCTATCGGACAATGGTCAACGAATCAATGGAAGCGTGAAACAAAAGGCTAACGGTTTCCAGTAAACCCATATTGCTTAGAAAAGTGAACCTCGATTCCCTCGACTCTCAATTCGCCGAATTGTTGCGTCCGCTGGTTGAATAATGCCGTGTTTGTTGTGACGCAGATCGTCAGTCTTGCATCGCTGCGTTAATCTGGTAGCAGATCAGCCGATGACCGGCGCATCATTTTTCTTACGTGTTAATGGAAATAACGTATATAATTTAAACAGTTAAACGGCAAAATGGCTGCCTCACCCATTCCCATTCAACGTCGGCTGATGGAAAAACCGACTCTGGCCCGTTAATTGCTTGGTAAAAGCATAAAACGCCCGCTTAACAAATTAGTTGCAAAACATTTTGGAAAATGTTATCACCAATGGATGACAATCGGCCTTCCATTGAAAAATGAGCATTCACCAGTCAACCAAGACGCAATTAACCGCCCCCAAGTGTGAGGAATATAGCAATGAGTTCCGCTAACCGTGGCGACCATTTAACTTCGCGAGAGCATATGTCCATCCACGAGATTCGTTCCGCGTCGTCCTACCGAAGCACAGTGCTGGTGATCGATGACCAATCGACGGGGCGCGTCATTCTCGAAGAAATTGTTAGAGGCGTAGACCCGAGTATCCAAGTACAAACATTCGCCGATCCGTTAGCCGCGATTGAATGGGCAAAAACCCATCCCGTGGATTTGGTGCTTACCGACTATAAAATGCCGCAATTGGATGGCGTCGAAACTATCCGTCGCATTCGCGGCATTTATTCATGCATGGACGTGCCGATTATCGTCGTTACCGTACTTGAGGATCGCGAGATTCGTTACAAGGCACTGGAAGCCGGCGCGACGGATTTTTTAACCAAGCCCGTCGATCAATATGAATGTCGGGCGCGTTGCCGCAATCTGCTCACGATGCGGCGACAGCAGATCGTCATCAAGGATCGCGCGCGATTGTTGGAACAGCAGGTGACTGAGGCCGTGCGCGACATTCGACTGCGTGAAGTGGAAACGATCTTCCGACTTGGTAAAGCGGGTGAGTTTAGGGATGAAGAAACCGGCAATCACATTATCCGTATGGCCAAGTATTCGCGCCTAATCGCCGAAGACTTCCGCCTGTCGGATGACGAATGCGACCTGATTGAGCTTGCGGCGCCAATGCACGACATCGGAAAGATAGGCATTCCCGATCATATTCTGTTGAAGCCTAGCGGTTTGGGCTCGGATGAAACGGCGAATATGCAGCGCCATCCGCGCATCGGCTTCGATATTCTTAAAGATAGCCCATCGAAGTATCTGCGCATGGGGGCAGTGATCGCGCTAGGTCACCATGAAAAATTCAATGGCGAAGGTTATCCGAGCCGGTTGGTCGGCGAGGATATTCCACTCGCCGCGCGTATTGTTGCCGTCGCAGACGTGTTCGATGCGCTTACTTCCGTTCGACCATACAAAGAGGCATGGAAAGTAAGTGAAGCGTTAGGCTATCTAACGCAGCAACGTGGCCAGCATTTCGACCCAAGATGCATCGATTCCTTCATGCGCCAGTTAGATAAGGTGCTGGCTATCCGCGATAAATTTCAAGACGTTACGCGAAGTCAAGCAAAGCTCGTATAGCGGTCGGCCCAACCCATAATAACCATGTCAAAAGCGCTGCAGCTTTCTTGGCTGACCAAAATCAGAACGAAATTCGCATCCCGTACCGATACGGAACATGAGCAGGCAATTTTGCGCCTGGCGATCAGCGGTATTCTGATCGGTTATATTTTCCTTCGTTTGAGCGGAGAGTCGAGCCCGCTCGGATTGGCCGGATGGCGCTGGCCCCTGTCGATCCTCTACCTCCTCGTCGCGAGCGGTATTCTTGCCTGGATACTCGCCTCACCGACGATCAATGTTCCACGGCGGCTGTTTGGCGCGATCGCGGATATGGGCATGTCGAGTTACGGCATGGCTGTGACGGGGGATGTGGGAACCGTCATATTCGGCGTGTACCTATTCGTAACATTTGGTAATGGCTTTCGCTTCGGCAAACCCTATTTGTTTTTTTCCCAGGCGCTGAGCATCGTCGGGTTTTCCTTGGTGTTGGCAACCAACGGTTATTGGAAGTCCCACATTGTCTTGGGCCTCGGCTTATTGGTCAGCCTGGTGGTATTGCCACTTTATGTAGCAACACTCTTAACGCGAATCACTGAAGCGCGCAAGCGAGCCGAGGAAGCCAGCGGGGCCAAAAGCCGTTTCCTTGCGGTCATGAGCCACGAAATGCGTACGCCTTTGAATGGCATTATTGGCATGAATGACCTGTTATCGTCGACCGAACTGAACGAGGAACAAAAAGATCTGGCGAATACGATGCAGAATTCGGCGAGAGTTTTGCTTTCCTTAATCGAAAATGTTTTGGATATAGCGAAGATAGAGGCTGGCAAGCTTACAACCGAAGTGATCGATTTCGATTTGCATGCGCTGGTCAATAACACCGTCAAGATATTGGCGCCACAAGCACACGTGAAAAAATTGCAGTTGCAGCTGCAAATTAACCCGCGCGCCGGTTATTTGTTGAAAGGCGATCCCCATCAACTACGCCAGGTGCTGATCAATTTGGTCGGCAACGCGATCAAGTTCACCGAACAGGGCGAAGTGTTGTTGCGCGTGGGAATTGTTCAAGAAGATGCGACGGGTATTCGGTTACGCTTCGAGGTGATAGATACCGGAATCGGTATTCCGCTTGAAGCGCAGGCGAGTATTTTCGACAGTTTTACACAAGCGGATCAATCCACGACACGATGTTACGGCGGCACAGGGCTGGGCACGACAATTTCAAAGCAACTTGTGGAATTAATGGGTGGAAAGATTGGGCTTTCTAGCCAAGTGGGTAAAGGGACTGCATTTTGGTTTGAATTACCGTTGCTCAAGCAGCAAATGAGCGACGAAACTGCCGAGAGGATGTTCCGCCTCGATAATAGTCATGTGTTGGTGTTGACCCATTCAGATCAGGACGCATCGACAATCGGTGAATATTTAACCGGTTGGGGGGCACGTTACCAACGCGTATCCAACCTCGCTGGCGCCCTTGAGTTAATAGATCGAGGCGAAGACCATTTTGATGTGGCGATCATCGACGCGACTACGATTGAAGATGAGAATGAAGCCGCCAGCCAAATTGGTAAGCGCAATAAACGTGGAAAGCGTATCGCCCTGTTATTGGTAAATACCCAGATGGCGCTGGATGTCGATACAGAATTGAGCGCGTCGGGCTTTTCCGCGCTATTAGAGAACGCCACCAACAAAACCCTGCTATTCAATGCGATTCACGCAGCGGCAACCGTCGTGGATGAACAGACTTCGGCTGATGTCATTCCTCTCACGCGCAGATCTTCCGAGCAAATCCGCGAGGCGAATCGCCTACGCGTCCTGGTTGCCGAGGACAATCCGACGAATCAAAAAGTGATCCGCAAAATATTGGAACGCGCTGGACATGTGGTTCAAGTCGTCGAAAATGGCGAGGCCGCGCTGGATGCGTTGGAGCAAAACGAATTCGATATTGTTATTGTCGACATGCACATGCCGATTATGGGCGGAGTCGAAGTCGCGAAGTTTTATCGCTTCGTTGATCGCAAACTACCACGCATGCCTTTTGTCATGCTGACCGCAAATGCCACTACCGAAGCCATGGAGGAATGCAATCAAGCCGGAATTGACGCGTTCCTAACAAAGCCGGTCGAAAGCCGGGAGCTCCTCGCGACCATTGCGCGTTTAACTGGCGACGAAAGATCAATCGCCGACGCGGAATCAACCAGCTCAGCGTGGTTGCACAGCACGCAAAGGCTCAGTCCGACGGAATCTCAGTCGGATTTGTTAAACCTTGTTACGTTGCGCGATCTGGAACGACTTGGCAATGATAGCCGTTTCTTAGCGAGTCTAATTAACGGTTTTCTTTTCGACAGCGAAGCGTTGATGAATAAAATGCAGATCGCGCTGAACGACGAGGAGTACGAACAGTTCAAAGACCTGGCGCATGGGCTCAAGGGCAGCGCGGGAAGCGTCGGCGCGACGGCACTGTTCAAGGTGAACTCGAAAGTCTTAAACGTCTCACATAAAGATTGCGCGCGCGAGGGCGTACGGCTGCTCGCCGAAATCAAATCAATTTTCAGCGAGACACGAGTGGCGCTCAATGATTACCTGGAGCGCGGCGAAAAAGCCGTCATCTAGGCTGCTGCTTGCACCAACGTCGCGTCCGTCGCGACTTTAGCAAATTTCTGTTGTGCCCGGACGAGGCGCTCCATCATTCTTAGATCCTTGGCCTCAAGTCGGAATGCCGCGTCAACCCAGATCTTCGTGACATCGATTAATGTCTCGTAACGAATCGGCTGGCAGTGCCGACGAACTTGGGCTAAGGCATTCATCGCATTTTTACGACGGCTTTGTTTTTTGATGTATTCATACAGTGCCGTTTCTCCCTGGCCGTCCTCGGCAACAACATCCACCAGGCCGATCTCGAATAGTTCCTCGGCTGTGTAGATACGTCCACTCAGAATGAAATCTTCCGCCCGCTTCACACCGAGACGGCGACCAATCAAACTGTATGCCCCCATGCCGGGGAAAAGATTGAAGAGCACTTCGGGCAAGCCCATTTGCGCACTCTTCTCGGCGATAATAACGTCGCTGGACAACGCCGCCTCAAATCCGCCGCCGAGTGCGTCACCTTGCACTAAAGAAATTGTCGTGATCGGTAAGTTGTAATTGATAATGTTCGGGTACAAGACATCGATACACGCTTTAGCATAGCGAAAAAGTTTTTCCCGCTCGCCGTTGACGATGAGGTTGCGAAATAGGCTAAGGTCACCGCCAAGATTGAACACGCCAGGAACCTTCGATGCAAGTACGAAATAGTCGATTGAGCGCAATCGCCCTCGGGTCGCCATCACGCCGCCGGAGCTTTGAATGATTGCTTGGTAGTCGCGCATGTCGGCCAGAATTCCGGTGGAAAAACAGGGCACGGGTTGCGGGTTCATGTGAGCCCACAGAACCCCATATTCGTGATCAAAGCGAGCGGACAATTCACGGTAATTTTGATCAAATAAATTGATCTGTTCGGATATTGCGTTCATGTGAGCACCTATTTGGTTAAGTTTTGGGTTAGGTAGGGAATACGTTAAGAAGAAATTCAGCCTAGCCTGGAATGTTTTAGACCGCGCTTTCTTGTCGATAATGCCGCATTTTTGTTAACTCTAGTAAATTAGCTAAAGTGTCTGTTGGTTAGGTTGGCGAAATTAATACAACCATTCTCAGCGTACTATTTCTTCCTCCGCACCCGCTT
The DNA here is from genome assembly GCA_046598945.1 of Burkholderiales bacterium. Taxonomy (GTDB): domain Bacteria; phylum Pseudomonadota; class Gammaproteobacteria; order Burkholderiales; family JALYOK01; genus JALYOK01. Next base: position 69,046 of record JBKJHT010000055.1, read on the forward strand.
AAAGCACGTGATCGCGGCAAAGGAATAGGACACTTTGACGATTACACTATCAAAGATTTGTTAATAATTGCAAACTTTTTTAACGACGGGTTTTCCGGCTGATAATGCCACCGCGAATTTTCCGATCGGAAGTCGGTAGAGTTTTATAACTCATTGATTTGGATAAATATGAATCACAATACTTCGCCGCCGTCAGATTGGGTCAAGCGCTGGTGTCGAGTGATCGAGGTGGGTGGCCGAGTGCTCGACCTGGCGTGCGGAGCCGGGCGTCATGCGCGCCTATTGCTGAAATGCGGATACAGCGTGCAGGCGGTAGATTTGGATATCTCCGAATTGGCTGATTTGAACGGTCGAGCGAACTTCGAATTATTGCAGGCAGATCTTGAAAACGCACGATGGCCATTCGACAATAATTGCTTTGATGCCATCGTCGTAACCAACTATTTGCATCGCCCGCTTTTTGCGCATCTGATCGCGTCGCTGAAACCCGGTGGCGTTCTAATTTATGAGACATTTGCCTCGGGTCACGGTCAGTTCGGCCGGCCAAGCAACCCAAATTTTCTACTGCAACCGGGCGAGTTGTTGGTTGCGGTTGAAGGTTCGCTGCGCGTGATCGCCTACGAAGATGTTTACGTTGAGAATCCGAAACCGGCGCTTCTTCAAAGGATTTGCGCGGTGCGTAACGGCGGGCGCCCGCGCCATTTTCCCGTGGCTGGTAATTAGGGTAAAATCGCGCTTTATTTAATTATTTTGTCATGATTAAGGGAAGCATAGTAGCCATCGCGACGCCGATGTTCCCCGACGGGGGCATCGACTACGCGCGGCTAAAAGATTTAGTCGAGTTTCACGTCGTCTCGGGAACGGATGGCATCGTTGCGGTCGGCACGACCGGCGAATCCCCGACCGTGAGTATGGAAGAAAATGTCGCCGTTATCGGCGCCGTCATTGAATATGCCGCCGGTCGAGTTCCAGTCATTGCCGGCACAGGCGCCAACTCCACCAAAGAAGCGATCGAACTGTCGCGCCACGCTAAGGCAATCGGCGCGAAGTGCAGTTTATCTGTCGTGCCGTATTACAACAAACCGACCCAAGAGGGAATGTACCAACATTTCAAGGCGATTGTGGAGGCAGTGGATTTACCACAGATTCTCTACAACGTACCGGGCCGCACGGTTGCTGATTTACACAATGATACGACCTTGCGGCTGTCTCTCGTTCCCGGTGTGATTGGAATTAAAGATGCAACTGGCAATTTAGAACGCGCCGCCGATCTGGTGCGCCGCGCGCCGAAAGATTTTGCCTTGTATAGTGGCGACGATGGCACCGCGCTGGCATTCATGATGATGGGTGGCCACGGCGTCATTTCCGTTACGGCCAACGTCGCGCCGGCGCTAATGGCAACCATGTGCCGCGCGGCGCTACAAGGCGACTTCGCCGCCGCGCGCGCCGCCAACGATAACTTGCAGGCGCTGCACCGTGATCTATTCGTCGAAGGTAATCCTATTCCGGTGAAATGGGTGCTGGAACAGATGGGGCGGATTGGTTCCGGAATGCGCCTCCCCCTCACCCCGTTGTCGGACAATTACCACAGCCGTTTGCGCGAGGCGATGCACGCAGCCGGAATCCATTAATGCCCAATAAATCGCCAACTCATTTCACCCTTTACGTTTTGTCCGAGGTTTTCCCGATGAAGTCTTCGCTGCGCGTGGTTATCGCGTCATCGTTATTAGTACCCATGCTGGGTTGTAGTACCCAGTCTTCGTTTCTCGAAAGCAAAAAGATCGACTACAAGTCTGCGGGGCAGATTCAGCCACTGGAGATTCCGCCGGATTTGACTTCACCGTCGTCCGACGATCGATTCGCTGTACCCGATGGAAAATCTTCTAGTGGCACCACGCTATCTACCTACGAAAGCGGAAAAGTTGCGGCGGGATCTAGCGATAAATCCGGCAAAGTATTGCCGGTGAACAGCAAGATCAAGCTCGAACGCGATGGCAGCCAGCGCTGGCTCAAAATCGACATGCCCGCCGAAGATCTTTGGCTGCAAGTACGGGATTTTTGGCAAGAGACCGGATTCATCCTCAAAATTGATGCGTCGGAGGCCGGGGTGATGGAAACCGACTGGGCCGAGAATCGCGCGAAGATACCGCAAGACATCGTACGCAGCACCATAGGCAAAGTGTTTGACGGACTGTATTCCACCGGCGAGCGCGACAAATTCCGCACTCGCTTGGAACGCGGCAAAGAAGCCGGCACCACCGAAGTCTATATTACCCATCGCGGCATGCAGGAGGTGTATACCTCGGAGCTGAAGAAGGACACCCGTTGGCAGCCACGCAAAGCCGATCCTGAGCTCGAAGCGGAAATGTTGCTGCGCCTAGCCAATCGTCTCGGCTCCGAAGATGCCCGAACCCAGATTGATGCGCAGCCGAAGCCTGAAGATCGAGCCAAACTTGTCAAGTCAGGGGAGGGCAAGAGCCAGCTTGACGTGCTGGAAGATTTCGAACGCGCGTGGCGCCGGGTTGGACTGGCCCTTGATCGCGTTGGCTTTACCGTCGATGACCGCGATCGTTCGAAGGGCATCTATTTCGTCAGCTATGTTGATCCGCAAGACGACAACAAGGTTAAACCCAAAGGATTTTTCGCACGGATCTTCGGTAGTGGCGATCCAAAACCCGGCAAGCAGGAGCAGTATCGGATATTGGTAAGTGACGCTGGCGAAACCACTGCAGTGCGTATTCAGGATAAAACCGGCACTCCGGAAAAAACCGCAGTAGGCGGAAAAATTCTCGAACTGCTCTACGACCAATTGAAATAGCCTATGTTGCGCTTCGCCTCGCTCGGCAGCGGTAGCGAGGGTAATGCGCTGATCGTCGAAGCCGGAGAAACTCGGCTGATGCTCGACTGCGGATTTGGCTTGTCGGAAACGGAATCGCGCCTGGGTCGGCTCGGTTTGGCTCCCGCTGATATTTCCGCGATCATCGTCACCCACGAACACGGCGATCATATTCGCGGCGTCGGCAAATTTTCGCGCAAACATCGTGTACCCGTTTGGCTTACCTACGGCACCTTTGCCAGCCAATCCGATGGGTTTTTGCAGTCCTATCTCGTACACGAAATTGACAGCCACGCTCCATTCGCCATCGGCGATGTCGAAGTGTTTCCCTTTCCCGTTCCCCACGACGCCCGCGAACCGGCACAATTTGTATTCGGCGATGGCACGCTGCGCCTAGGCGTTTTGACCGACGTTGGCAGCACGACAGCGCACATAGAAAGTATGTTGTCGGGCCTCGATGCGCTTGTGCTGGAGTGTAATCATGACGCCGCGCTGTTACAGAAAAGCGCCTACCCGCATTCGCTTAAAGAGCGCATCGGTGGCCGTTTCGGTCATCTAAGCAATACGGCCTCGGCGAGCCTACTTGCCAAGCTTGATTGCGGTGCGCTGCAGCACTGCGTTGCCGCCCATCTCAGTCGCCAAAATAATTCCCCGGACCGTGCCCGCGCCGCGCTGGCGCCGGTTCTTGGCTGTGCGACGGACTGGATTGGCATTGCCGATCAAGACAATGGATTGAATTGGCGTAGTCTTGCATAAAACATAAGATACAAGTCAATTGACAACACTTCTATGACTTGACTTCTGAGTCTGCCTGGCCCAACCGAGCCAAACTTCAACCGGCCCTCTCAAAGCGCGCCTTAGCTTCCGCATAAGCGCGAACCCGCCGGTCAAGCTTAGGAGACCGTAAGTGACGTTGATGATTACACACGACGGAAGATGCCTCTGCGGCGCCCTTCGCTATCAAGCGCATGGCGCGCCATCAGATCTTTTACATCGGAATTTCTCGAACTTGACTCACCGCGGCCAGTGCATTTTCTCGGAACCGGTTCTTCAGCCATCCAACACGCCTTCATGCGCCTGATCACCGCGCGCCGGCGTGGCGGCTGCGCTTCGCCGGGGTTTTTATTTGCAGTGGTTGGAAGACTTTGCTGTCTACCGGATCATGCTCAACCCGGATTAACGTATGCCGCCACGAAGCAACGCCAGCGCGGCTCCTGGCACATATGCCGTCAAGCTCGAGGCTACGTGCGGGTCGTGGCGTGGCGGCTCAAAAATCTTGCCGCATCCAGCGTTCAATCCACACATGACGTCGGACGCCATTGCACCTTAAACATCAAACTTTCGCCCTGGTGCAACACTTTCAATCCCGGCCGTCCGGGCAAATGAACAGCGTTGATGGGATGGGAGATGGGTTCGAAGCAGAACGTCTCGCCATCCGGCGGGCGATAAAAATGGCAATAGCCTTGCGCTGTCTGAGCAACACTGATGTCGAGTTTCAATCGATGTTCCGGCCATTCGATGGATGCCGCGCCTGACCATCCGGTGTAGGCATTGTCGATGAGCAAGCCATTGACCAAGACGGATTCGCGCAGATCCCAGGCCGATGGAAATTGTTGCGTATGCGCGATCGGCAGCGGATCGGCGCCCGTCAGCCAAACACCTTGCACCGATGCGCGCAGGTGTGCATGCGGCGTGCGTGTGAACCAGGGATGAATGCCAATGCCATAAGGTAATGGCTCGGAACCGAGATGAACAACGTTGACTACTTGCTCCATGCCCCAATCTTCCAGCGCAAAAATTTGCGTCGCTTGATAGTCGTGCGGGTTGCCGCCGAATCGGTGTGACTCGAGCGTCATCACCAGGGAATTATCTTGCGGTTGGGTCCATGTCCACCGTTGTAACCAGCCGTCGCCATGAATGGGGCAAGGCTCGCCTGCGCGGTTGGGTGACATCGCGTAGAAGCGCCCCGCGTGCGTGAAGCCGCCACCGCCGATACGGTTACACCACGGCAGCATGGCGAAGGCGGCAAGCGTGTAGCGATCTTCGCTGACACCGCCCCACGGCCGAAACAAATCCAGTCGCCCGTGTGGCCGATCGAGTTGCCAGGCGGCGACGCCGCCACTCAACGACGGCACGAGGCCCAGATGTTGATCGGCGTGATGGAGCCAGACGACAGGATGTTTGGCCAACGCCATCAAGCGCCGAAACAGGCAGCAGGCAAGCCCGGGCTATCGATCTCGACTGCGAACAGCGCGCCGGCGAGCGCTTCGAACGCCAGTTGTTCGGGTGATAGTTCAGTGGACGCGCTGCTGATGAACAAAGTGCGAAGATCCTCGCCACCAAAGGTGCAACGGGTGATGTGGAGCGTAGCAAGCATGAGGCGCGCGAGTTCGGGTTCTGTCGCATTAACTCAAAATCTCAAAAGTTGACCACAACGGGTTGTACTACGAAACGACAAATAACCCATATGTCGTAGGCCTTGAGAGCCAAAAAAAGTTAACGCGACAGAACCTCATAACGATCGCCGCGGCGCAAGCCAACGCGGACACCGGCAACCCGCTCCACCCGAGCTTTTATTGGGGCACGGCGGCGGCAGTAGCGGCCGCGACATCCGGCACAACGCCGTATGTCGATAGCCG
>JBKJHT010000104.1:0-7881 GCA_046598945.1 Burkholderiales bacterium
CGACCATGACGACCATGTCGGCAAATGCCCAGGCATCGACCCAGCAGAGTTGCCGGTTCAAGCTGACCTGTTCGTCGCGCACCACCACGGCGTCAGTTTGCCCGAGGAGTTTGCGCATTCGCACCAGACAAACTTCCAACGCCTTGCGGCCGGCATCGCCTTCTTCGTCCGGCCAGATCGCGTCGACCAGCTGGGCACTTGGCGCCGGCTTGCCGCCGCCCGCCACGATCGCTTTCAGGACCGCCAGCACGCGGCGGGGCGCCTTGGCGGAAAACTCCAACATCTGTCCATCGCATTCGATCTCGAAACGCCCGAGTGTGCGGATCCTGACTGGCCAAGGCCATGTTTCCGGCGCGTCCGCCGGGGGTTTGATCCTAAGGCTGCGGATCACATCGCATACATAGTCAGTTTCTACTCCGATTCGCAATGCCTCCGCCAGTACTGTTCCCGGCACGACTGTATAGCGCGCCATCTGTGGATACTGAAAGCGATGACTGCGAGCGAACGCGACGGCATTCCTGATGAGGCTACGACCGCGTTCCGCGTCACCGTGCATCAGTGCCGCATATGCTTCGAGCAGTCGAGCCTGACATTCTAGGTATGTGAAGCAAGTGCCCGATATCATCCGCCGCAATCGCGACAATGCGTCGTCCAGACGATCCACGTCTCCCAGTACCGCTAGTCCCGCAGCTTCATGCTCGACACACAGGATTTCGATGTAACGCATCCCTGCTGCCGCGGCCAGTTCGGTCGCCCGGCGGGCGTGGTTGACCACGGCTAAGTAATTACCGGAGACGCACGCCAGGTCAACTCGCGCGTACGTGACATGATAAACATCCATTGGCCGCTCAGGAGCAGCCACCATCACCATGCGCTCGTGCCACTTTCTCACGTTGCGAACATCGCCAAGCATCGCGAAGCAGAAAATCTGGTAGCTGGCGATGAGCAGGAACGTTCGGCGCAAGCCCTGGAGTCCGTGCGCCTCGCTCAAATCTACAGCACGGTCGAGCGCATCGCGTCCGGACCGATATTCGCCCACGACCTGAAAGTAATAACCCTTGCGAAGAAGCCACCATACTTGGTTGAACGGCGTGAGTTCCGGGTGGTCGAGCAAGGGATCGGCGCACGCCACGGCGATCTTTCCCCGTTCCATGTCGCAGGCAAGGTTGCAATAGCTGAGCAGGATCATCGCTATTGAGACCTTACTGTTCACGTCCATTTCCTCGTCCAACATTTCTGTCACCCGATCAACCGTGCGTGGGAGAAGACGATGATCGGGCGCCGCGTAGAGCATGCCGATCAGCAGACTGGTGTAGATTTTTCTCTCGATGCCTGGGTCTCCCGAAAAATGCATCCGTTCCAGGAGCGGATCCAGCGTGTCGACCCAGCGGCGCATCGGTCTGAAGTCGGACCACTCGAAAAAGTAGCTATCAATGAGGCCCGCGGCGGAAAGCGCCTGTCCCGTGGCATCGCCTGAGGCGGCAAACTGAGCAAATGCCCCTTCGAGATGGCCTCTCGCCTGTCTTTGCTCAAGTGGAACGAGTGACGTGCCAAGCCAGTAGCGCAACCATGGCGCTTCTTCCAGAACTTCATTCGGAAGTGCGAGTACCCAGTCGCGCAAGGTCTGGCCGCGGCCATGCGCAAGCAGAGTCTGTGCGTGACGTTCAATCAGCCGTCTCGCGGCTGCCCAATCCCCGGCATCATGGAACAGTTGAAACGCATCGTCGAAATCAAGGCGAGCCTCGAGCAATCGGGCTGCCTTGCGCTCGGTCTCCCGCAGCGTCTCGATGGTCAGTACCTCTTCGGCCTTGCCTCTCAGAAACGATCGAAACAGCGCGTGGTACCAGTACGTCGGCTCGACACCGGGACGCCGGTGCGTGAACAGGTGGCGTTTGTGCAGGTCTTCTAGAACGCCGAACGCATGTGCATTCCCGGTGAGGTCCCGCGCCAGGGACACCGGCACTTGCGGCAATACCGCCGTGGAAACCAGAAAATGACGGGTCGCCACAGGCAAGCGCTCGAAAATTTGGGTCGCGAAATAACTGAAGATGGACTCGCGTTCGGTCGGTAGTCCCGCAGGAGCGCCGTTGCGATTCCGGTAGCTGTCGAGCATCAGCGTCAGTCCAGCCGCCCAGCCGCCGCTTTCGTCCAGCAAACGTTGAGATTCAGTGTCTTCGACTCCGCTTAATCGCGCGCCGATGATCGTACGTGCCTCGTCGATATTCAACTTGAGGTCGTCCCAGTCAACGATGCCGACATTCTCGTTGGCAATGAGCCGCGCATAGCTGTCCGGCGGATCGCGCCGGCTGATCGCCACCAGCACGCTGCCGGGTGGAATTTCGGCAATCGCCAGGGCGACAAGATCATGGAACAACTGGCCGGCCTCCACTTCCTGATAGTTGTCCAGGATGACCACTGATCCCTCTGGCAGTAGAGCGAAGAGGGCGCGAAAAAACCGGCGCGAGAAACCTTCAATGTCGTGCTGGTACTCGGGCGTCAAAAGCGGCAGCGGGCGTTGCTTCTTGCCGCTGAACGGTTTGGCGGCTTCGCCGAGGTAGTAGAAGAAGGTTGCCAGGTCCGCATCTCCGGAATCGATCTGGAACCAGATTCCCTTGATGGCGCGGGCATCGAGCCAGGTGGCCACGACGGTGGTCTTGCCGGCGCCCGGCGGGCCAACGACGCAGACGGCGGCCTTGCGCGCCCTGCATTCGTCCAACCGTGCGAACAGGCGCTCGCGATTCGCGGCCCCGTGCAATCGCGGTCGGGTAAGTTTGGCGAGTGTGCTCGCATGCTTCGGCATATAGCGCAGATGCGTCCCTTCGCGGCGTAGCATCGAATACACAGTATAACGACTACCGACCTACAAACCACCTACGGATGCGGTGCAAGGTTGGGCAGACGAGGGAAGCCCAACCTTGGAATGGTGCGAAAGCGCACCCTACATATTTTTTTGGGCGCCTTGCTGCGAAGCCCGTGGATACGGGGTAGCCCTAGGCTAGCCACTGGCCTCGGGCCATTGCCTCGTAGCCGGGATGCAATGCAATCCGGGGATCATGCCCCCGGAATTCGCTTCGCTTCTTCCAGGCTACGATTTCTCCGTTTGAACCGGGCAACCTTTGCTATGCGCTTAATCGCGATTGACGAGTCGCCGGCTTGGGAATAGATTGATGGCTGGCGAAAAAGAGCGTTTGAAATCCTTATTCGCAATCTGCTTTGATCCCAGGGCAGCCGCGCTCCAGAGCGCCGGGCCGGCCGCCGATGACCATTGGCGCAGAAGGAATAGCCATGTCTTTGCGCATTAACGACACCGCCCCCGATTTCACGGCCGAGACCACCCAGGGAACCATCCGCTTTCACGACTGGCTCGGCGACGGCTGGGCGATCCTGTTCTCGCACCCGAAGGACTTTACCCCTGTCTGCACCACCGAACTCGGCTATATGGCGAAGATCGAGCCCGAGTTCACGCGCCGCAACTGTAAGCTGATCGGCCTGTCGGTGGACCCGGTGGACAACCATGCGCGCTGGGCCAAGGACATCGAGGAGACGCAGGGCCATCTGCCGAAGTACCCGATGATCGGCGACGTCGATCTCAAGTTGGCCAAGCTCTACAACATGCTGCCCGCCGAGGAGCCCGGCACGGCCGAGGGCCGCACGGCCGCTGCCAATGCCACCGTGCGCTCGGTCTTCATCATCGGCCCGGACAAGAAGATTAAGCTGATGATGACCTATCCGATGACCACCGGCCGCAACTTCGACGAGATCCTGCGCGTGCTCGACTCGATGCAGATGACGGCCAAGCACAAGGTCGCAACGCCGGTGAACTGGAAGCAGGGCGACGACGTGATCATCGCCGGCTCGGTGTCCGACGATGACGCGAAGAAATTGTTCCCGCAGGGATGGAAAGCGCCGAAGCCCTACCTGCGCATCGTCAAGCAGCCGTCATGATTTTCGAGCAAGTCGCCAGCGGAGGTTGCCAGTCGTACCTGTTGGGCTGCCCCGACACTTGCGCCGGCGCGCTGATCGATCCCGAGGTCAGCCAGATCGACCGCTACCTCGCACTCGCGTCGCGCTGCGCATTCGATTCGTGATCGACACGCACACGCATGCCGACCACTTCTCGGCCGCGCGCCAGATCGCCGAACGCATGGACGCAATAACGGTGATGCGCCGTGCGAGCCCGGCGCCCGGTGTGAACATGCGCGTCGACGACGGCGAGTCGATCACGCTGGGAAAGCTGCGGCTGCAGGTGTTGCACACACCGGGCCACACCGCGGATTCGATGTGCTTGGTGGGCGAGGACCCGGTCTTCACCGGCGACACGCTGCTGATCGGCGCCACCGGTCGCACCGACCTGCCGACGGGCAACCCCGAGGCGCTATACGAGAGCTTGTTCGGACATCTGCTGAAGCTGGACCCGACCTGAAGGTCTATCCCGCGCACGACTACAAGGGACGCAGCCACTCGACCATCGGCGACGAGATCGCCGCCAACCCGCGCCTGCAGCGCGGTAGGTTTGGGTAAGGGACGAACCCCAACATCAACTGCTCGAAACACCGGCCAACAGGTTGGGCTGTATCGCTGAACCCCGCATGAATGCTGCATCTTGGCGCATTCACTAAGTTGCTCCGCGATACCCAAACTATCAAATTTCTCATGAACGTCTTGCGGTGAAGGAGTAAAATTACGTTTTTGTCGTTTACTGCTTAACTCGCGGGACGAACGAATGTCGCAACGCAATCGAGCCATACTGAAACGCCTAGCCGAAAAATACGTCTGGTGGAAAACACCAAGCGAGACCCTCGCACAACCCGAGCGGCTATTCGCACAAGTGATGAACATCGGGGACTACGACGATGTCCTTCTCCTCGTCGATAACGTTGGTGAGAAAGCGTTACGCGAAGTTCTCCTTCACGCCGAAATCGGCCAATTCAGCGAACGATCTTGGGCCTATTGGCATTATCGACTCGGGCTTGCGCTGTCAGAGCAAGTCCCACCGATGCCGACGCGAAAAGTCGCATGATGGATCGGTTCACGCCGCGTCTGGAGCTCTTGCCCGATCCGCAGAAGCGGCTTTGGCCTGAATTGCGTCCGGCGTCCACGCTAGGCTTTATTTTGTATGGCGGCACGGCGATTGCCTTGCGATTAGGCCATCGCCCCTCGGTAGATTTCGATTTCTTTTCCGATAGACGGCTCGACAAAGACGCCCTCCAAAAAGCACTACCCTTGATTAAACGATCCAATGTAATTCAGGATCAGCCAGACAGCTTCACAGTCCTTGCGCCCGATTCCCAAATCGCCAGTGACCATGTGAAAGTTTCATTCTTCGGCGATCTCTATTTCGGCCGCGTTGGCCAACCGCAACTTACCGACGATGGCGTTGCCCAAATTGCGTCGCTGGATGACCTGCTTGCCACGAAATTGAAAGTCATCCTCCAACGCATTGAGGCGAAGGATTACCGCGATATTGCTGCGATGCTTGCGGCGGGTATGGATCTCTCGAAGTGGTTAGCTGCCGCGCGAGCAATGTATGGGAACCAATTTCAGCCGAGCGAAAGTTAAAAAGCGATGGTCTACTTTGAAGGCGGCGACTTGCAATCACTCACACCGAAAGAAAAACGTGGGTTGATCGCTGCGGCCAGCTCGGTGCGCGAGCTTCCGCTGGTCGACACGCTCTCGCGCGAATTATCCCGCACTGTTTCGACCTGACCAAAACGGAAGCGCCATAACGAAGTTCGAATCTGTGCATGTGAAAGGCTCGCGCGTCTCAGCCCAATCGTAGACTCGGATGAGTCGCGATCCGATTTCGTCGATATCGGCCAGAGGTAAGTTCCGCTACAAAAAACGAGATTGGTAGATCGTCTCATCGAAACCGATCAAATAGTCCGATCTGGTTTCCATAATGGGCCGCTTAATTGCGCTGGGGTGTGCAACCATGATTGCCATAGCGCCGAGCGCTGAATCTGCGCTGTTCTGTACGCTCGCGGCGAGCTTCTTCCACGTCGTGCCGCGCCGATTCAATACCGCGTTTACTCCAAGCGCGTGACACCAGCGCGCAATTTCGTCGGCGCTCGGCGGCGTCTTTTTGAAATCAACAAATTCGTAAGAGATCTCGCGATCGTCAAGCCAGGCACGTGCCTTTTTCACGGTACCGCAATTCTTAATTCCATACATTTTCATCTCGAATACGTAGCCCTAAAACCGAGAAAAATCCGGCTTCCGTTTTTCCATAAACGCCGTGAACGCTTCCTTCGCTGCAGGTTCTTGCAACATACGCGCGAAGCTCGCGCCTTCATCGGCCATTTGTTGCGCCACTTGCGCCGCTTGACCTTTTTTCATCAAGCGCTTGGTTTCCAGTAACGAGCTCATCGGTTTGGCGGCGAGTTTTCGCGCTTGTGCTTGCGCCAACGCATTCGCTTCCGCGGCGGGAACGACGCGATTCACGAGGCCCATCGCCAGTGCGGCATCCGCTTTGAAGGGTTCGCCTAACAACAATAATTCTGCGGCGCGATGGTACCCAACCATTTGCGGCGCGAGCAGGCTGGACGCGGCTTCCGGGCACAATCCGAGGTTGGCAAAAGGCAGCGAGAACGCCGCGTTGTTGCCAGCATAAACCAGGTCGCAGTGTAATAACAACGTAGTGCCCACGCCAACGGTCACGCCACACACGGCCGCGACGAGCGGCTTGGGAAAAGTCGAAATCGTTTTCAAAAACCGGTAAACCGGCGAGTCCTCCGCAGTCGGCGGATGATTGAGAAAATCACCGATATCATTCCCGGCGCAAAAGAAAGTTTCTTGGCCTTGCAGTACGACGACGCGAACGGACGCGTCATCTATAGCGGAGTTCAACGCATCCGCCATCGCTGCGTACATGGCCGATGTGATCGCGTTTTTCTTGTCGACGCGATTCAGCGTGATGGTCATCACGCCTCCGTCGAGTTGCGTCAGTACGTCGCTCATAACCCCTGCTCCTTAACTTTAGTGAAGCACATTGCAACGCACGCAAAGCAAGTTAGCCAAGCATCGCCAGCACCCGTGCGGTTATTGGCTCCTGGCGATGCCATGCTCAATCGCCGCACCGCGCTTGCCTTGCAGCTCGATGCGACGAAACTTGCGCAGAAAATTTAATCTCGATAGATTGTAGGTATTGAGTTGCCGTTAAGGGAGAAAGATAAAGTGATTGTCGGAAAAATTTTAAAATTTGGCGTTGTCGCGGGAATCTTCGGCGCATGTTTGGGCACTGTTTCCGCAGAAACCTGCGCGCCGGACAATCTCGGCGAACACAAATCGAAATTGTCCGTTTACAAAGCGTCGGGCCAATACGATTCAGACCTTGCCGCCGTAGCAGCCGAAGCAAAACAATATTTGCAGGAACGATTGGGCAAAGTGAGTAAGCCCGCGATCGTTTTGGATATCGACGAGACGGCGCTATCCAATTATCCCGCGCTGAAAATTAATGACTACGGTTTCATCATCGGCGGTGCGTGTGATTTGGAGAAAGGCCCGTGCGGTTTTCTCGCCTGGATCTAGATGGCAAAAGGAACGGCCATCGCGCCCGCGATGGAACTTTATCGTTTCGCGCGGGAAAACAACGTCGCGGTATTTTTCATCACCGGTCGCCCGGAGCGCACTCGTGAGGCGACGGAGAAAAATTTGCGCGAGGTCGGATATGACGTTTGGGAGAAAGCGGTGTTGAAACCGAACGACATGAAAGTGCCGAGCGCGGCGGATTACAAAGGGCCCGTGCGTTGTGAATTGGTCGCGTAGGGTTACAACATCGTCGTCAACATGGGCGATCAGCCGAGTGGTTTGGCGGGCGGGTGTGCGGAGAAATCCTTCTTGCTGCCGAATCCGTTTTATCGGATTCCTTAGCGCAATTCTCCA
>JBKJHT010000200.1:0-9642 GCA_046598945.1 Burkholderiales bacterium
ATCACGGGCGCACAATCCCCGCCTGCGCGGGAATGACAAAATGGAGTCGAGGGAATTCTTCGATAGTTGCCACTGAAATATCCGCAAATCAACCTTCCCGTTCGCATCAAACTTAACGCCCTCTTTCTCCAACATCACCCGCTGCCGCTCATCGCCATCGCCACCACTACGCGCGCTGATCATGCCCTGCGCATTGATCACGCGCTGCCACGGTACGCGCGAACCTTCGGGCACGGCCGCCATCGCATAACCGACCATGCGCGCCGTACAGCGGCCGAGGATGCGTGCTATTTGGCCATAGGTGGCTACTTTGCCTTTGGGGATGCGCCTCACCACGGCATAGATCCGCTCATGCCCTACCAGCGCGGATCCTGGCGATGCCTGGCCTGCGAGCCGCATCCTACTTGGCTAACAGCCGAGTGGCCTGTTCGAGACCTTTGATGGTGAGTGGAAACATGCGATCGCCCATGATTTGCTTGGTGAGTTTTAGCGACGACGTGTAGTCCCAATGGCCTTCGGGCGTTGGGTTCAGCCACGCGCTGTGTTTGTAGTGATTCAGCAATCGATTGATCCATACGACGCCTGGCTCTTCGTTATTGTGTTCGACGCTACCACCCGGCTCCATGATTTCGTAAGGGCTCATCGTTGCGTCGCCGACAAAAATAAGTTTGTAGTCGGATCCATATTTGCGGATCACGTCCAACGTCGAGGTGCGTTCGCCGAAGCGGCGGCGATTGTCCTTCCACACCGATTCGTAAACAAAATTGTGAAAGTAAAAATACTCGAGATGTTTAAGCTCCGTCTTCACTGCCGAGAATAATTCCTCACACACTTTGATGTGATCGTCCATCGAGCCGCCGATATCGAGGAACAACAACACCTTCACTTTGTTGTGCAGTTCTGGCCGCATTTTTATGTCGAGGTAGCCGGCATTGTTCGCCGTCGACTGAATGGTGTTCGGCAAATCGAATTCGTCCGGCGCGCCCTCCCGCGCGAAGCGACGTAAACGACGCAGCGCGATTTTGATGTTGCGCGTGCCGAGTTCCACTTGATCGTCGAGGTTACGATATTCGCGTTGATCCCACACCTTCACCGCGCGGCGATTGCGGCTGCCGTCTTGTCCGATGCGCACGCCTTCCGGGTTGTAGCCATAGGCGCCGAAAGGCGAGGTGCCCGCCGTGCCGATCCACTTGCTGCCGCCTTGGTGACGGCCTTTTTGTTCCTCTAAACGCTTCTTCAACGTCTCCATTAATTTGTCGAAACCGCCGAGCGCTTCGATGAGTTTTTTCTCTTCGTCGGTGAGGATTTTTTCCGCGAGCTTGCGCAGCCATTCCTCGGGAAGTTCTTTGCCGAAAAGATCGTCAAGTTTTTCCACGCCTTTGAAATACTCGGCGAAGGCGCGATCGAAGCGATCGAAGTGGGCTTCATTTTTGACCAGGCAGATGCGCGACAAATGGTAGAAGTCATCGACGTCGCCATAGATGACGTGCTGGTTAAGGCCGTCAAGCAAGTCCAAAAACTCGCGGATCGTGCACGGCACGCCGCCTTTTTTTACAGTGAAAAAGAAGTCGATTAACATGCCATTGGGAGCCAAAACACCACCGTGTCATTCCCGCGAAGGCGGGAATCCATGGGGCGGTTAAGCGACGATAGAGTCATACAAATCTTCCCAACGCGGGTTTAGTTCTTGAATCAATCTGACCTTCCAAGCACGTTTCACTAAGTCTGACGTTACGCCGGTATAAAACGTTCCATAACGGCTGCTTGCAAACAAATACACGCATTAGGTTTTCGCCATTGAACTATGGATTCCCGCCTACGCGGGAATGACAGTTAACGAGCGCGTCGAGACAGGAATACCAAGCGCTCGAACAAATGCACATCCTGCTCGTTCTTCAGCAACGCACCATAAAGCGGCGGGATAATCTTTCCGGAATCCTGCGACTTCAGTGCCTCTGGCGGAATATCCTCGGCGAGCAAAAGCTTCAGCCAATCGAGCAATTCCGAGGTCGATGGTTTTTTCTTCAAGCCTTGCACTTCGCGTATATCGAAGAACACTTCCATCGCCTGCTTCACCAATTCCTTCTTGATGCCGGGATAATGCACGTCGATGATCTGCTGCATCGTATCTTTATCAGGGAAACGAATGTAGTGAAAGAAGCAGCGACGCAGGAACGCATCGGGCAATTCTTTCTCGTTGTTGCTGGTGATGAAGACGATCGGCCGGTAGCGCGCCTTCACCATCTCGCGGGTTTCGTAGACGTAGAATTCCATGCGGTCGAGCTCGCGCAATAGATCGTTGGGAAACTCGATATCGGCTTTGTCGATTTCATCGATCAGCAGAACCGATTGCTGCTCGCAATCGAACGCTTCCCACAACTTGCCTTTGACGATGTAATTGCCGATTTCATGCACGCGGCCATCGCCGAGCTGCGAATCGCGCAGCCGCGACACAGCATCGTATTCGTACAAGCCTTGCTGCGCCTTGGTGGTGGATTTCACGTGCCATTCGTAGATCGGCTTGTTCAGCGCGCGGGCGACCTCTTCCGCCAGCAAGGTCTTGCCGGTGCCGGGTTCGCCTTTGATCAGCAGCGGGCGCTGCAAGGTAATTGAAGCATTCACGGCCAACATCAAATCGTCGGTCGCTACATAGCTATCGGTGCCTGAGAATCGCATAATGTTTTCACTATTTTTGAAGAAAATGATTATACGCTGGCTTGTCGATTAGGCCGATTGCCCATAGACTTCGGGTATTGAACAATAGAAGTGAACCATTCCCCATGCATGTCATTCCGAGGAGCATTGCGACGAAGAATCTGCTTTCCGCTGCGAACCGACTGAGCCGCAAAAAGCAGATCCTTCGCGTGGCTCAGGATGACAGGGTTTATGCTGAACGCAGCGCTTCGAGCTTTGATTAAGTATGAACGATCAAAATCAAACTAGTGTCAACGCCGAACCTATTTCACCGGCCTTCGCTTTACTCGGTCTGCTTCCGTCAATCGCAATTGCAACTTCGCTGATCAAGGGGTTATGCATCGGCGTGATCGTTGCGCTGGTCTTTATCGCGACGAGTCTAATCTGCTCGGTGCTACGCAATCGAATCGCCGAAGCTTGGCGAATTCCGTTTTTATTGACCGTGAGTACCCTGCTCACCACCTTGCTGCAAATGAATTTGGCTGCGTTCATGTTTCCAGTCTATGCGGTGCTTGGCCTATTTGTTCCGCTGGTTGCGGTAAATGGTTTGATTTTCACGCGCAGCATGGCCGTCGCATTTCGGCGACCGTTCTTGACGGTGTTGCGCGATGCCGGCGCGTTGAGCATCGGCGTCGTAGTGGTTCTAACCTTACTCGGCGGGTTGCGGGAATTTTTCGCCTACGGTTCATTGTTTGCCGGCGCGGAAACCTTATTTGGCGCGCACGCGAAAGCGTGGCTCTGGCATCCCATGCCGAAAAACTACAGCTTCATTCTGGCGGGCATGGCGCCCGGCGCACTGATCTTGCTCGGCATGCTCTATGCTCTGAAGAACCTTATCTGGCGCGGCTCCCAAGCCGATATGCCGGCGCGGCC
Organism: Burkholderiales bacterium; assembly: GCA_046598945.1. Taxonomy (GTDB): domain Bacteria; phylum Pseudomonadota; class Gammaproteobacteria; order Burkholderiales; family JALYOK01; genus JALYOK01. The sequence goes on from JBKJHT010000200.1 coordinate 3,568, forward strand.
AAGGTGAATGCGGCTAAGCGGCATGCGATCTTCTCAAGATTGCGCGCCGCCAATCCCGATCCGCGCTCGGAACTGGAATACCAAACGCCGTTCGAATTATTGATCTCGGTGATTCTGTCGGCGCAAGCCACCGACAAGAGCGTTAACCTTGCGACCAAGCCGCTGTTTCGTCGTCACAACACGCCGGAAAAAATCAATGCCCTCGGCGTCGATGGATTGATCGAGTACATTCAATCAATCGGCCTGTTTCGTTCCAAAGCCAAGCACATCATCGAGACCTGTCGCTTGCTGATTGGGCAGCATGGCGGCATCGTGCCGGCGGATCGCGAGAGTTTGGAGAAATTGCCGGGGGTCGGGCGCAAGACCGCGAATGTCGTGTTGAACGTCGCGTTCGGCGAACCGACCATGGCCGTGGATACGCATATTTTCCGCTTGTCGAATCGCATCGGCATCGCGCCCGGCAAGACGCCGCTTGCGGTGGAACTTAAATTGTTAAAGCACGTGCCGCAGGAATTTAAGCATGGCGCGCATCACTGGCTGATCCTGCACGGGCGCTATGTGTGCAAGGCGCGTAAGCCGGAATGTCCGAAATGTTCGATTGTTGATTTATGTGATTACAAGAGTAAGACGGTCGAACCTGAATGAACCAGATTGTCATCGACTCGGCTTCCCCTCACCTTGCCCTCTCCCCGAAGGAGAGCGGAGCATCGTCGGATGTTTAACCCCTCCCGCGCTGAAGCGCGTCAATTCTTTATCGACACCTGGCGCAAGTATCGCAATCAAGAACCGTTAACGGGCATGGAGAGTGTCGTCGTCGAAGCGGTGAGCGCCCACCCGGAATATCATCGCGTGCTGGAATCGCCGGACGAATTTCTCGACAAGGATTTCCCGCCGGAATTCGGCGATGTGAATCCATTTTTGCATTTGAGTATGCATGTGGCGATCGCCGAGCAACTGGCGATCGATCAGCCTGCCGGCATCGCCGCGGCGTATACACGACTACAAATGAAACTGGCCTCGGATCACGAGGCCAGGCACATCATTTTGGATTGCTTGGGCGAGATGCTGTGGCAATCACAGCGCACCGGCACGCCGCCCGATGCAGCCCGATATCTTGCCTGCATTGAACGGGCTAGTACTTAAGTTCCAAGCCCTTTTGCGCGGCGAAATAGGCAGCAACATTGAGAATATCCTCATCGGACAATGTTGCAGCCATACCCATCATGATCGGGTTAGCGCGTTTGCCGTTTTTGTATTTCTTCAGCGTCGCCGCAAGGTAATCGGCGTGCTGGCCGGCGAGTATCGGATAGTCCGGCATCAACGGCTTATTGCCGTCGGGGCCGTGACAGGCGGCGCACACTTCCGCAACCTTCTTCTTACCGGCTTCGATATCGCCGGCGTGGGTTAGGGTCGCGAGAGAAAGCGCAGCGATCACGACAAATGCTTGAGCGGTAAATTTCATCATTATTTCCTGTCGCGATTATTTCGTGGCCGCGGTGGCGTAATAGGCCGCCACATCCGCCATATCCTGCTCAGTCATGCTGGCGGCGATCGCCTGCATCGTGCCATGTTTGCGCTCGCCGGATTTATACGCCTTCAGGGCCGCCACAATATATAGCGCACCTTGGCCGCCGAGCTTAGGCACTTTATACACCTCGGGAAAAGCGGTGCGCCAACCGGGAATGCCGTGGCAACCGGTGCAACTGTGATTTTTCTTGTGTCCTGCTACGGCATCCCCTTCCGCCCAGGCGGCCGCGCTGACCGCGCTGAGCGCCGCAATGGCGAGCCATTTCATCAAACGTGCGCCCATGAATTGATCCCTTTTCACTCTCGATTCGCTCCCAAAACGTTGCTACCAGCTTGTTTACTTTGATTAATGCAGTAACCGCGAATTATAGCATGGGCCGCATCCGCGCCAAGCCCCCCATTCACTCTACAGCCACTGCTTACGTCTAAAGAATAAGACCATGCCGATGGCTAAAACGACCATCAACACCACGGTGCCTTGAAACCCATACCTCCATTCCAACTCGGGAAAGTCTTTGAAGTTCATGCCGAAGATGCCGGTGATTACGGTCAGCGGCATGAAGATCGCCGAGAATAGCGCCATCACTTTCATCACGCCGTTGGTGCGATTGCTCATGATCGACAGATACACGTCGAGCATGCTCGAAAGCATGTCGCGATAGGCTTCGACGCCATCAATAATTTGCGCGATGTGATCGCTGAGATCGCGAAAATAAATTGCTGTTGATTCTTGCAACAACGGCGTGGCGTCGTGACGCAGCGTGCCGATCAGTTCGCGCAACGGCCACACCGCTTTGCGCAGGATAATTATTTCGCGCTTCAGGCGATGGATCTGTTGCAACGTATCCGGTTTCGGTTTTACGGCGACAATATCTTCGATCTGCTCGATTTTTTCGCCGAGCTTTTCCATCACAACAAAGTAATGGTCGACTACTTCATCCATGATGGCATAGAGCAAATAGTCGGCGCCGAGCTTGCGGATGGGACCTTTCGCCTGGCGGATGCGCTCGCGTAGCGGATCAAGCACGTCACCCGGTTTGTCTTGAAACGACAACAGGAAATTATCGCCGATCACTAAACTCAGTTGCTCGATCGCCATCTCCTGTTCGGCGTCGTTGTAAGACAACATTTTCAGCACCACATACAGGTAGCGGTCGTGATCCTCAACCTTCGGCCGCTGGTCGGTATTGAGAATGTCCTCCATCACCAGCGGATGCAGATCGTATTGCTTGCCAATCTTTTCCAGCACGCCGACATCCTGGATGCCGTCAACGTTGATCCACGTCACCGTGTCGGATTTTTTGTAGACTGCGCACTCATCCGGTTGTTCAATTTCGCGCTCGGTCAGTTCGCCGTCGACGTAATCGAACAGCGTGATCTTGGTCGTGCCTTTCGGTTTATCGCCGAGATAAACCAATGAGCCGGGCGGCAACCCGACTTTCTTCGCACGACGTTTCATAACGCGCTTAGTCATCGCATGCTATGGGTGTGTTTGAACGGAAGCTATTGTAGTCCTAGGGTGCATTCATGCGCCGAAGGGTTTGAATGGTGCATGAATGCACCCTACCCGTTAATACATATGCTGACCACCGTTGATCGAGATGTTCGCGCCGGTGATGAAGGCTGCTTCGTCGGAGGCAAGGTAAACGATCAGGCCCGCCACTTCTTCCGGCTTGCCCAAGCGGCCGACCGGAATCTGCGGCACGATCTTGGTGTCGAGCACCTCTTTCGGAATCGCCATCACCATCTTCGTGCCGATGTAGCCGGGCGAGACGGTGTTGATGGTCACGCCTTTGCGTGCGACTTCTTGCGCCAGCGCCTTGGTAAAACCGTGCATACCGGCCTTTGCAGCGGAATAGTTGGTCTGACCGAACGCGCCCTTTTGCCCGTTCACCGACGAGATATTGATTACCCGGCCCCAGCCGCGCTCAACCATGCCATCGACCACCGGCTTAGTCATGTTAAACACGCTGTTGAGGTTGGTATTCACCACGGCATCCCAATCCACTTTCGTCATTTTTTTGAACGTCGTGTCTTTGGTAATGCCAGCGTTGTTAATCAGAATATCGATATTGCCGACGTCGCTTTGAATTTTCGCGACCATGTTCTGGCACGAATCGAAATCGCCGACATCGACTTCGTAGGCTTTGAACTCATAGCCGTGCTTCGCCATCTCCGCCACCCATTCCGTCGCGCCGCTACGATGGGGCGAATGCGTCACTAAAACTCTGTAGCCCTGATCCGCCAGCTTGGTGCAAATCGCTTCGCCGATACCGCCCATGCCGCCTGTTACTAATGCAATTCTTTGTGCCATGATTTCCCCAAATATTCAATGAATCGGTTATGTCGTCCCCGCGAAAGCGGGAACCCAGTGTCTTTGTATTGAACGACCCTGGATTCCCGCTTTCGCGGGAATGACGATTAAATTTTTCAGCTAGTCGCAGCGCTCCATGACATATCGCCCCGGCGCCGCCTCAATCGCTTTGTACTTCGAATTTCCCAACTTAGCACGTGCCGGAACGCCGCGCCCCGCTTGCTTCTTCAGCCAGATCGCCCAATGATTCCACCAACTGCCGTCGACCGATTTCGCCGATTCCAGCCACGCATCATTGTCTTTTCCAACCTTACCGCCGACCCAATAGTTACGCTTATTCTTCGACGCCGGATTCATCGAACCGGCAATGTGGCCACTTGCACCCAACACGAACTCGAGTTTGCCGCCCAAATTTTGCGCGCCGGTAAAACTGCTGCTCCATGGCACGATATGATCTTCTTTCGCGGCGAAAATATAGGCTGGCATGTCGATCTTGCCGATGTCGATTTGCTCGCCGCACATCGTCAGTTTGTTTTTCTGCACCAGTTCGTTTTGCCAATAAAAATGACGCAGATAATAAGCGTACATCGGGCCGGGCAAGTTGGTCGCGTCACTGTTCCAATAGAGCAGATTAAACGCTTCCGGCGTTTTTCCCTTCAGATAATTGTTGACTATATACTGCCAAATCAAATCGTTGGCGCGCAGGCTGGAAAACGCCATCGCTATTTCCTTACCGGAAACGAGTCCACCCTTGGCCAATTGTTGTTCGCGCTGCTTCACCATGTTCTCGTCGATGTACGCGCCGATGTCGCCGACGTCGGAAAACTCCAGCAACGATGTCATCAGCGTCACACTGGCAACCGGCTCTTCGCCACGCGCCGCAAGGACTGCCAACGCGGCGCTCACCAACGTCCCGCCGACACAAAAACCCAATAGATTAATTTGCTCGGTCTTACCGATGTCGCGCGCGACTTCAATCGCCTTGATGATGCCCAACTCGAGATAGTTATCCCATGTCAAATGCTGCTGATCTTCCTTGACGTTGCGCCACGACACCATGAATACCGTGTGGCCTTGATCGAGCGCGAACCGCACAAAAGAATTCTCCGGCTCCAGATCCATTAAATAAAACTTATTAATGCACGGCGGCACCAACAACAACGGTCGCTCGCAAACCGTCTTGGTGGTCGGCGTGTATTGAAGCAACTGGATCAATTCGTTCTCGAACACCACGGCGCCGGCGGTGGTTGCAATGTTCTTGCCGACCGCAAACTTCGATTCGTCGGTCATGGAAATGCGGCCTTTCTCGATGTCTTCCATCAAATTTTTCAGGCCGCTCGCCAAGCTTTCGCCTCGGCTATCCAACGCCAGTTTCAGCACTTCGGGGTTGGTCGCAAGAAAATTCGACGGCGACATCGCGTCCACATACTGGCGCGCGAAAAACAACATTTTGCGTTTAGTGGGCGGATCGAGATCGGTTTTTTCCACGGCGCCGATAAGCCAATCGGAGGCCAGCAAATAGGATTGCTTGATGTAATCGAACAGCGGCACATCCGACCATTCCGCCGCGCCGAAACGGCGATCGCCTTTCGCCGCCGCCTCAGGCTTCGCGCCCACGGCGCTCTGGCTTAGAAAACTTTCCCAAAGCTTCTTCTGGCTGGCTTGATAATTGTTTTGCAATTCGCTCCACTGATCTGAATTCTGCGAAACCGCCCCGATAAATTGTTGGTAGGTCTCGGCAAAACCGCCGTTCGGTTCGAGCGTCTGATTAAATCGATGTTGCCAATCATTGACCAGCGATTGATTAGCATCGGTAAACTGCTTGAGCAGCGTTTCAATAGAAAACGGAGCGGTATGCGACTTCATCATGAGTTCCTCGGGATGGAATGCATCAGAGCAAGCACTTTTTGTCTGACAGTGGCTTATTATAGCGCGCCGTGCGCGCCTGTTGGTTAGCGCGGCAGAATTTCGCTTGCTGCGAAAAACGAAATTGTTGCATCGCAGCATTTAACTGTCAAGCATTGTTGATTCCCTCGCCCGTCCGGGGAGTGTCAGGGCGGGGCAGCCCTAGGCTAGCCACTGGCCTAAGCCATTAGCGGCACGCGGACATTCGTCAAATTAACTTCGATTCAAGTCATTTCCCCGTGATCACAATGTCATCACTGCGCTGCGCATTCGCCGACACTTCGCGGCACAGACTCAAAAACGCATCGATCCCCGGCGTGCGATATTTT
>JBKJHT010000022.1:0-2664 GCA_046598945.1 Burkholderiales bacterium
GTTGGAACTAAAACGCTCATTCACTCGGATGTAACCCGCCTCGGCCCTGTATTTCAGTCGCGGCCCACTTGCGACAATCGGTGCTGCGGCGCAGCGGTCTGCAGTTCACTTCTTAACCGCCATTCGCGATGGGCGGTGGTTTCCTTAGTTCCCCGATCTAAGTTGTCGTAGTCCCGGCTGATCGTCCCGTTGATCGAATCGACCAGGGTACGCACGCGATTGCCAGCATCGTAGCCAGTGGTGATGGTCTGGTTTGTTATAGGTGGCATGCCTTGCCAGGGGGGGTAAGGCAATGTGCGACTCGTGGCGTATCGTGCTACTTGCAGCATCATGATTGAATGTTTGCTTGTAATTGTCGCCGATGCGATTTGTCCACCGCTGTTCGTTGGGCTTCTCTTCGTTCAGCGCCAACCTACAACTTGCCCAGGCTACGCTTGCGGACTGACCCCATTTGTTCTACCGGAATCGTGTTGATGCGACCTATTGGCTAACTTGCCGAAGCAAAAATAAATCGCCGAATCCGCCAGCCTAACACCATGAACAAAAGCATAATCAAGCTCCCCTCGGGTGTACCGGTACGGTTCATTGCGCAACCTCCTCCGCCGCCACCGGCACCGGAGGAAACGGGTGCATCGTCATCGGTAATTTCGATGTTCGCGACACTGCGTGTCCCAATTTGGGCCGACCCGGTGGCATTCGTTAGTTCCACACTGAAGGACTCGGCGGCCTCCGCTGCTGTGTCGTTGGTAATCGCAACGGTGATTGTTTTGGCGGCTTGGTCGCCGTCGGCGAAATTAATTGTCCCCGTCGCGGTTGTGAAATCCGCGGTCGATACCGCGGCGCCGTTGCGCGTCGCGTAATCCACACTGACGGCACCCAGTGCATTTTCTTCGCGCGTGACACTTAACGTGACCACAGCGCCACTCTCGGTGACTTGATAATTGGCCCGATCAAATTGCAGTAGCGGCGCCGGTCCTGCCGGTGCGGTGACGAAGGCTGTCGAGGCAATACTCAGCGCTAAAGTTGGCGCGTTTGCCGCAAATTGCACGCCCGTGTAACCGGGAACCTCAGCGAAGCGTGCGTGGAACGCGTTGATCCAGTTGGAAAGCCCGACGGGTGTCAGCCCTCGGTTGAGCGGAAGGTTTGCCAAAACCGGTGGCTGATTGTCACGCCGCGCGGAATAATACCCGGTTAGTTCCGCGCTCAAGAACGAATTGGGATGGTTCCACCAAAATCCACCGGCAAGTTCTCCGTGGTAAAAAGACACAACGCCCATGCCGTTGCCGCTTCCTGCCCAATTGATCGCGTTGACGACATAACCGACTGCACCGTCGTATAGAAAACAACCATTAACCGGCGAACAATTTCCGGAATCGCCGCGTATGGCATGGAAGTCGGCATCGCTGCCACTGATTAACGTGCGATCGCCGCGCGCTGCTTCGATCGCGAGTTTGTTGTTGAGAATTCCCGCGTAATCGGGTGCGAGGTCCGGATCGGTCGGTGTGGGACGGGTTCGAAATCCTTCGGCATTTTGAATCACCAACACATCGTAATCGCTGAACGTTGGCGCAGGATCGGTCGGGCCAAAAAAAGTGACTCGCCACTGCACTTTCGCCGACTCGGGCAGCGTAGCGGCGCCGTTAGCCAGATCGAGCACTTGAGACCGATATGACGACGTCGGCGCACCGTAGGTATACCAGAGGATGTTGATAGTCGCGCTATACGCAGGCGCAACATTCGCGAGGCCAGCGACCATTAACCACGCCGGCAATGAACGGCTGCGCTCACGCCGTTGCAATGCTAGTAAGCAAGCCATGATTTGTTTGATGCGAATTTCAGCCAAGGCGTTCGACGCCGCAAAGTCACTAATCGTCAACGTCCACGATTTCAGTGGCTCGAACCAACGCGAACTGAATAGCCTAGACGAACAAGTAAGAAAATATTTTTTTACTGCGGAGATTATTTTTCTCATCTTATTCCTCTTTAGCAACCTCAGTTTAATCATGCCAATTTCATTCTGCAGTGAAAAAAAAATAGGCTCGCAATGGCGTAACTGTTAGGGTATGTCAACGCGCGTCATATCGTGCTTGGCGGGTGGGATTCGCCTTACCTCGCGGAGTAACCCCTCAGCGAATCGCTGCGATACAATAAAAAGCAAGGAGCAAGCGAAAAGGAATTTCAAACGCCCTTTTTCGCTAAGCAGGACTATATCGCCGCGCCGGCGGGTGGTCAATCACACGTACTAATGGACTCCAACACCGGTTCGTCGTGAGTGACTGGTGTTCTTGATTGTTGGATTACCGCTCTTGGCCGAGCGTTGCCGGTCGATGAGCGTGTGTTCTGACATTGTCTGGCAGATCAAATCCAGACTTTTACAAACAATCCGTTTACTTCACGCTCACGGCTGCCGTGGGGGATCGCTTGATCCACGCGGCGAGTCGGCCGAGCCAATTTTCGGCATCGTCGATGTAGGTAAACACCACCGGCACCACTAGCAAACTCAGTAACGTCGAGGTGATTAATCCGCCGATCACGGCGATGGCCATAGGCGAGCGGAAGCTGGGGTCGGCGCCGAAGCCGAGCGCCAGCGGAAACATGCCCGCGCCCATCGCAATGGTCGTCATCACGATCGGCCGCGAACGTTTGTGACAGGCATCGACCAAA
>JBKJHT010000230.1:0-4462 GCA_046598945.1 Burkholderiales bacterium
ATGTAGCTATCTGGATCATGTTCTGATGGGAGAAACAGAAAACCGAGTTCTTTGCCATCGCTCAAATGCGGCAAGCTGATTTCCAGCGCTCGCCAAGCGGCGCGACGGCCTGCGGCATCGCCGTCGAAACAGAAAATAATGTGATCCGACAATCGCGACAGGCGCTGAATGTGGGTTGCCGAAGTGGCCGTGCCCAGGGTCGCCACCGCGTATTCCACGCCATGTTGCGCCAGCGCCACGACGTCCATATAGCCTTCCACCACAATCACCTTACCCGAGGCGCGAATCGACTTCATCGCCTGAGTCAAACCGTAAAGTTCGCGGCCTTTTTCGAACACCGGCGTTTCCGGCGAGTTCAGATACTTAGGCTCGCCCTTGTCGAGTACCCGGCCGCCGAAGCCGATGACTTCGTTGCGTTGATTCCAAATCGGAAACATCACGCGATCGCGGAAACGATCGTAGCGCTTGCCGCTGTCGCCATCGATCACCAAGCCGGCGGTGACCAAGGTTTTGGCGCTATATTCGGGAAAAACCGTGGCGAGATTTTGCCAGCCGTCCGGCGCGTAGCCGATGCCGAAACGCGCGGCGATTTGACCCGACAGGCCGCGGCGCTTGAGGTAGTCAATGGCCTTCGGCGATTCCTTCAGTTGCGCACGATAATATTTCAGCGCTTCGCTCAGAATGGCGGACAGGTCAACGCTGTCTTTGCGCCGCGCATCGGCTTCCTTATTTTCGACTTGGGGAACCTGAAGCCCGGCACTCTCGGCCAGTTGCTTGACCGCGTCGACAAAAGGTAAACCATTGTATTCAATCAAAAAACCGAGCGCCGTGCCGTGTGCACCGCAGCCGAAACAATGGTAAAACTGCTTCGTCTGGCTGACGGAAAAGGAGGGGGTTTTTTCGTTGTGAAAGGGGCAACAGGCGACGAAATTAGCGCCGGATTTTTTCAGATGAACGTAGCTATCGATCACGTCCACAATATCGACTCGACCGAGCAAAGTTTGAATAAAATCCGCAGGAATCATCGCTGCATTATAAAGACAAGGGACTGCGAGCGGACTACCGCTGAATAACTTTCGCGCTGCTCTCGGTTCGCATATGACCATGGCCACAAAGGTGCATGGGTACTGGCTTGCAGACTATGCTATGCCACGAGCCAAGCAGGACGCGGCTTTCAAGGCAGAGGCTTTTACGCCGTCAACTTGGCTTTGACGAGGCCGGACACCTTGCCCATATCAGCGCGGCCGGCGAGTTTGGGCTTGAGTTCGGCGATCACTTTCGCCATGTCTTTGATTCCCGCCGCGCCACTGCTGGCGATCGCGGCGGCGATGGCGGTTTCCACCTCCGCGTCGCTTAACGCTTGCGGCATGTAGGCTTGGTAAATGGCGAGTTCGGCGCGTTCTTTATCGGCTAGATCTTGACGGTTGGCCGCGTGGTACTGCGAGATAGAGTCGCGCCGTTGCTTAATCAGTTTTTCCGTCACGGCAATGACATCGGCGTCGGTGAGCACAATGCGCTCATCGACTTCGCGCTGTTTGAGCGCCGCCAACAACATGCGAATGCCGGACAGGCGATCACTGTCCTTGGCGCGCATGGCGGCCTTCATATCTTCAGTGATTTGGTCTTTGAGGGACACGACGGAGCGACGAGAAAAATGTTAGCAGGAGACGGGCTGAGCGGCAAAATCCGCATCAAGCCTATTCCCACCACGCATCAATACATTTTTGGCGGCAACATTTGGCTGCGTAGGCGCTTATAGCGGCGCTTAACGGCGGCAGCGAGTTTGCGTTTACGTTCGGTGGTGGGCTTTTCGTAGAATTCACGGGCGCGAAGTTCGGTCAACAATCCAGTCTTTTCAACAGCGCGCTTAAAGCGGCGCAGAGCCACATCAAACGGCTCATTCTCTTTTACTCTTACGGTCGGCATGAAACTCCTTTCTAAACCTGCGAGTCGGAAAAATTATGGATTATACCTGAATTAAGCGGCCATGATAACGAGGCCGATATCGTGAACGGGCGGCTATCACGCAGTGCCGCTCTAAGCGCCTGAACCGACGCTGTCCTTCGCCAATCCATGCATCTCTGCAGGCCCTCATCTAGTGTAGTGTTGCACTCTTGAAGTCACATGCAAAAGCGCGCGCGTCATTATCCGAGAAATCGGAAATCCAGTGGAGTTCAACGTATCAAGACACGGGATCCCCGCCTACGCGGGGACGACGAACAAATGGGTTTATAAGTTTTCATTAACGCGCAACACCACACTAAATCGCTTACAAAATATCCAACGGACTCGTCACACCTTTGCCACCCTTATTCAACACATGAGTGTAAATCATCATCGTCGTCACATCTTTGTGGCCGAGCAATTCCTGCACCGTGCGAATGGCATAGCCGCCTTACAGCAAATGCGTCGCAAACGAATGGCAACGTGTGCGGCGTTGCGGCTTTGGTTAAGCTCGCTTCACGCACCGCTTGCTTAATCGCGTGCTGAATCGCCTGATCTTGCACATGAGGGCGGCGTTCTTCCCCCGATCTCGGATCGACCGAACGTTTGCTCGCCGGAAACACGTACTGCCACATCCATTCCTTGGCGGCATTCGGATTTTTCTTCTCTAGCGCTAAGGGCGAGTACACCGCGCCGAATCCCGCCGCCCGCTCGTTGTCGTGCAACGCCTTCACCCGTTTGAGACGCTCTCGCAGCGGATTGACCGACGCCAGCGGCAACATCGTCACCCGGTCTTTATAGCCCTTGCCATCGCGCACCAATATTTCCTGGCGAGCAAACTCGACATCCTTCACGCGCGGGCGCGCGACTTCCAACACACGCATGCCCGTACCGTAGAGCAAGCTGGCGATCAACCATTGCCTATCCGTCAATCGCGTGAGTGACGCGCACCTCGGCTTGCGTCAGCACCACCGGCAAGCGCTGCGGCGGCTTGGCCCGTTCGTGACGTTGTTGGTCGATACCAGCGTCTGGTCGCTGGCGTTTCGCCGCGATTCGGATGCCTCGTCAGCCGAGATACTTGCATTGCGCCAGGCGCTTGAAGGCGGCGACCTCATCGTCACCACCGGGTTGATCCTGCAAGAGTTGCTACAGGGATTTTCCGGGCCGCGAGCAAGCAAGGATATTATCGATCGGTTTAGTGCGCTGCCGTTTCTCAGCCCGGATCGGCAAGACTCTATTGACATCGCGGAGCTGCGCAATAAATGCCGTCTCTCAGGCGTGCAAGCCGGTACGATCGATGCGTTACTGGCGCAGTTGTGCGTCCGTCATGGGTTGACCCTGCTTACGACCGACAAGGATTTTGCTCTTAAGAAACACATCCTAAGTATTTGCTATTGGATGGATTATTCACGCGGGTTCCGGTTGTTCTGTCGTGACGAGCTTCATGCCGAGCTTCTTGGCGCGCTGGGATAATTGCCACAGAACCCGTTCGCGGTAGCGTTCTTCGTAGTAGTCCTGGCCTTGATCGGTGTACTCCTCACCCTTGGTGAGCATCGTATAGATAAGGCGCGCGAGCTTGTGGGCCGCTGCCGTGACTCCAGTAAGTGAACGTGGGCGCGCTACACGCTTACTGTTGACTGGCAGTTGCTGATTGAATGAGCAACTGTGGATAAGTGTAGCAAATAGCGAGTTGTTGAAGGTCTCCTTTTCTATCTATCGGTTTCAAGGCAAGTGCAGTCCGCGAGGCAATCCGCTTCGGGATGAGGCCCGTCGCGTCGTTCCCCGCGTATTGGTTTAGAACGGCTCGTCTGGCGGTAGGTATTTGCCCGCCTTGCGTGTGGTTTGCTCCCGAGACTTAATGCGCGACTTAGCGGCCATGCTGCTGAGCTGGAATCGGTACGACTCGTTACCCGTCTCCACGATATGGCAGTGATGGGTCAGCCGATCCAATAGCGCCGTAGTCATCTTGGCATCTCCAAACACACTCGACCATTCCGAGAAGCTCAGGTTAGTGGTAATGCTTGATAGTTTGGACGATCTCCAGCGCAGCGCGAATGGAACGCTCGGCATCGTCTTCGTGGGCGGTGGGCCAGCCGAAGTAAGTGAGAAGGTTCTGTCGCAATAAGCGCACGGGGGGGATAATAGCAGAATGAAAATTGACTCGACACAACCGATCAGCGAAGCATTGCGTGCGGTATTTAAGCGCTTGCACTATCCCATTGACGTCATGCTCACCTGCGTACGTTGGTACGTGGCCTACCCGCTCTGCCTGCGGCACATCGAGGAAATGATGGCCGAACGCAGTGTGAACGTTGACCACGCCACGATTCATCGCTGGGCGCTGAAAATGTTGCCGATTCTTGCCCTGGTGTGTCGGCGTCGTAAATTGCCGGTGGGTGGCAGTTGGCGGATGGCCCTAGCAGTTTGTTGAAAATCGATATGTTTCGCTTCGATTAAAAATAGCGGCTGCTCAGAATGCGCTACAAACGATTTGTTTTGTATTTCCGATATTTTCAAC
>JBKJHT010000123.1:0-22001 GCA_046598945.1 Burkholderiales bacterium
ATGTGCCGCAGGCTGAGCGGGTAGGCCACGTGCCCACGTACGCAGGTGAACATGATTTCAATTGGGTAGTGCAGGCGCTTAAACACCGCGCAAGGCTTCACTGATCGGTTGTGTCGATTCAATTTTCATTCTGCTGTTATACCCCCCGTGCGCTTATTGCGACAGAACCGTTGCAAATGCAGGTGCTTGAATTCACCGGCGTCGCGCGCTAGCGGCCGCGTGCTATCGCGCTGGCGCGGCAACAAGCGCGGGCCGGGAACGCCAGCGCAACGAATCAGCGCCACGAGCAGGTCACGCTCAACCCGTTTCAAGTGGCGCTGCTGGCAATAACGGACGGCGAACGCAGCGTGGCGGAAATCGAGCATCGGTTGACGCAGCACTGCGTCGGCGGGGAAATCGGTCTGCAACGCGACGGCGTCGCGCTGAACGACGCGGCCAGTCTCGCCGCGTTTATGCCTGGTTTGGTTGAGGAAAATCTGCGCCTGCTGAAATCAGCGGCGTTGTTGGAATAGCAAGCGCGGTGTTCCCGCTTTGACCATCCGCAGGGTGTTTTCGGCGTTGGCATTGCGGCCTGGTATGCGGCCCAGCATCGACGCGACCAACTGATCCACGACTTCCTGCACACTTTCTGCCTGATGGCCGCTGGTGTTCTGCCAATTCGACGAAACCAATACCACCTTGCTGTCGACGTCAAGCATTTCGACGGAAAGCTTGCTCAGGAAGGTAACGCCGTTGCGTTTCCAGGCATCTTGATAACGCGCCGTCAATGTCCCGCTGTCCTGGGCGGCAGGATTGACGCGAGTCTTGAAGCCATGTTGCTGCAAAGCCGCTTCCAGAGCGGCGCTCACGTCACCCGCTTGATCGGGGCCGTTGATAATGTTTACGACTTGGTAGCTGCGCCCTGGCGCTTTGCGATTAACATCGACGCGGCTGCTGGACGCACAGGCGGACAACAGCAGAAAAGCGGCGATCGCGGCGGATAAGCGGTACGGGAAGGTGAAATTGTTCATGGCGCGTATTATTAGTTAGTTCGACGATTCAATCTGTGAGCAATTGTTAAATATCCGCCGTAGCGCGGCAATTGGGGAAACCCTTAAGGCGGTAGCGAACTGGTCGAATATCGAGGACTGAAGTAAACTCGCGGTTCCATAACACCCATATGACGAGGAGCGAGATGGCCGGTCAATACATCTCTGTCAACGCCGCCGACGGCGGACAATTCAAAGCCTATGTTGCCAAACCTGCCCAGGGCAGCGGGCCCGGCTTGCTGGTCATTCAGGAAATTTTCGGCGTTAATCAACACATTCGCGATATCTGCGAGCGCTACGCGGAAGAAGGCTACGTGGCCATCGCGCCGGACATTTTCTGGCGCATGACACCCGCTGTCGAACTCGGCCAAACCGAGCAAGATTTTGCCAAGGCGTTTGATTTCTACGGCCGCTTCGACGTGGAAAAGGGGATGTCTGACATCGCGCAAACCGTTAAAGCGCTACGCGGTTTGCCGGAATGTAACGGCAAGGTTGGCTCGGTTGGCTATTGCTTGGGCGGTTTTCTATCCTATTTGACGGCGTGTCGCACCGATGTCGATGTCGCGGTTTGTTACTACGGCGTCGGCATTGAGAAGGCCCTCGGCGAGGCAAGCGAAATCAAATGCCCGGTGGTGTTTCATTTCGCGGAATTGGACAAATTCGCACCGCCCGCCGCAGTCGAGCAGATCCGCAACAATTTCAAAGGGCGGACGGACATCGAGGTCTATTCCTACCCCGGCGCCGATCACGCGTTCAATCGCGATGGCGGCATGCACTATCACAAACCCTCCGCGATGATGGCCTATTCGCGCAGCCTCGCCGCCATGCGCAAAGCCATGGGCCCGCACTACGACCTAAGCGCGCTATGGGATAACCACTGCATGCACGAATTCGGCGCCCGCGATGTCGATGCGACGATGAAAACCATGGTCGCCGCGCCGTATGTGAATCACGTTCCCGACATGACCGGCGGCGTCGGCCACGATCAACTGAAGCGTTTCTACAAACATCACTTTATTCCGACCACGCCGGCGGATACCAAACTCGTGCCGATTTCGCGTACCGTCGGCACTGACCGCCTGGTCGACGAAATGTTGTTCTGCTTTACCCACGATATCGAAATCGATTGGATGCTGCCGGGCATTCCGCCAACGGGAAAATACGTCGAGATTCCGCTGGTCGCCATCGTCTGTTTTCGTGGCGATAAGCTGTACAACGAGCATATCTATTGGGATCAAGCCTCGGTGCTGGTGCAGATCGGCATCCTCGATCCGAAGGGCTTGCCGGTAGCGGGAATCGAAACGGCGAAGAAACTCGTCGATGAAAGTTTGCCGTCGAATACGTTAATGAAACGTTGGGCTGAGAGTCAAGGTAAGCCGCTCTAACACTACTATCATCCTGAGTGAAGCGAAGGATCTGCTGTTGAGGGCGTAAAAAGCAGATCCTTCACCTGTGCTCAGAATGACATTGTTAAAAATTAAGTGAGGACATAACATGAACCACATTTCCCGCCGCCGCTTCATCCAAGCGGCCACTGCAACGCCGCTCCTGGCAACACTTTCCAGCCAATTCGCGGTCGCGCAAAGCAAGCCCCTGACCATTGCTTACCATGTCGCACTGCCGTCTTGGGATCCGGCCAGCAGCGGGTCGGCAGCGAACCCGACTATCCAATCAATCTACAAGTCCGTATTCGATAGCTACATCGATCAAAATCCCGACCTGACGATCAAGCCCGGAATTCTGGCCAAATGGGGTTGGAACGCGGACAAATCCAAGATCGAATTAGTGTTGCGCGACAACGCATTTTGGCACGATGGCTCGCCGGTGACGCCGGAAGATGTGGTCTGGTCGCTACAGCGCGCAGGCGACCCCAAGGGCGGCAATCCGATTCAATTCGTCTGGGGAAAGATCGGTAATTTCAAAGTCGACGGCATGAAAATCACCGCTGACGTCAAAGAATTCGATCCGACGTTGTTCCCGTGGATGGCGTTCTTAACAGCCTACTTGATGCCGAAGAAAGCCTACACTTCCGTCGGCGTGGCAGGCTGGGAGTCAAATCCAATCGGCTCGGGCCCCTATATGGTCGACAAGTTCGAGCGCAATTCCTACGTGCGCCTGAAAGCGTTTTCGAAATATTGGGGATCCAAGCCCGCGTTCGAGACGGTGATTTTCAAGTTTGTGCCCGATGCGACCTCGCGCGTGGCGGAAGTGGAAAGCGGCCAAAGCGATCTGACGCTGGAAATTCCCTACGAAGAATTTAACCGGTTAACACGTAAACTAGGTTTCCTCGGCTCGGTGAAACCCGTATCCGATATCGGCATGATTTTCATCACCAACAAAGATATCATGCTCGACGAAAATGTGCGTCGAGCGATGGTTCATTCGATCAATAAAGAAGCCATTGTGCAGCGCTTGTTGCTCGGTTACGGCACTGCAATCGACACGCTACAGGCGCCGCAATACATGGCGTTCGATCCGAGCATCAAAACCAAATACGATCCTGCGTTAGCAAAAGAGTTACTAAAAAGATCCGGTTACTCGAGTGCCAAGCGGGTAAAGTTCACTATCCAAACCACCAAAGGATTCAAGCCGAAAGATTTCGAAATGATCCAAGCCATCGTCGGCATGTGGAAGAAAGTCGGCATCGAAGCCAATATCGAAGTCTACGAAATCGCCAAGCACTATGAGCTGCGCGCGCGCCATGAGTTGGCGCCGGCGGCGTTTTACAACTGGGGCAATGCAATCGGCGATCCGTCGACTTCAACCGGCTTTTCCATGTTCACCCACTCGCCACATTCCGCGTGGAAGAGCAAAGACGTCGACGATCAAATCGGCCCCCTGTGGGGTGAGAAAGACGAAAAGAAACGTATCGAGGGCTATAAAAAAGTCGATCGCTACATCGCCGAAAAGGCCTTGGTGATTCCGCTACTGCAATATCATCAACCGGTCGTCTATCGCAAAGGATTGAAATTCACGCCGCACACGGCGGGATTCATTTTGCCGCAAGATATTAAACCCGCCTAACTCAATCTGTCATTGCGAGCCGCCTGTTTCGGCGCCGCCGATACTGCTCACGGAGCATGAACCGGCTTCGGGGTCGCCCCTGTAAATAAGTGCGCTTCATGGAAAGGAGCAACCCGACGAAGCAATCTCGACCGGCGTTTGATATACGAGATTGCTTCGCTTTGCTCGCAATGACCGGCCGTTCTTGTAATCTTGGAAGTAGGAATACGCCATGCTGAGCGCCTATTGGCTGCGCCGCTTATTCTGGGCCATTCCTACGTTGTTCGGTGTTGCACTGATCGTGTTCGTTTTATTGCGGGTGGCGCCGGGCGATCCCATCGCCATGCTAATTCCACCCGGCGCGCGGGCGGAAGACATTGCTAATTTGCGCGAGTTCCATGGCCTCGACAAACCGATCTGGCAACAGTTCGTCATCTGGCTTGGCGCCGTGGCACAGGGCAATTTTGGCAACTCCATCAGCTTGCGCGAGAATGTTTTATCGTTGGTGCTTTCGCACTTGCCGGCGACGTTGGAGTTGGCTTCCCTGGCGGTAGCGATTGCGCTGACGCTCGGTGTTTTGTTTGCCGTGGCAAGCGTGTACTGGCGCGGCCGATGGCCCGAATCCTTGGTTGACATCTTCTGCGCAGTGGCACTGGCGATTCCCGATTTCTTGTGGGGCCTGACTTTTATTTTGGTATTGGGCGTGCTCTTGCCCGTGATGCCGATCTCGGGCCGCTTGGATCCGGCGCTGGATTTCAATCCCATGACCCAATTCTTTTTGGCCGAGAGCTTGCTGCGCGGCGAGTTGCGCGTATTCGCCTCGCTGATTTCCCATTTGATCTTGCCCTCGCTGGCTTTGGCCCTGCCCCTGGCCGCCATGATCGCGCGGGTCTTGAAAAATTCGCTGAATGAAGAGATGAATCAAGATCACATTCTGCTTGCCCGTGTTAAAGGTTTTACGCGCTCGCGAATCATCTGGCGTGAGGCACTGCGTAATGCGCTGATACCAACTGTCGCGTTAACCGGCGTGCAGTTCACATTTCTCATTGGCGGCACGCTGTTGATCGAATATATTTACGCCTACCCCGGCATCGGCAACATGGCGATTGGCGCGGTGCTTCAGCGCGATTTGCCGTTGATACAAGGTCTCGTTTTGACGTTTGCGGTGTTATTCATTGCGATTAATTTTCTGATTGACGCGAGTTACCACTGGCTTAACCCGCGCGTGCGACAGCGATGAATCGTTTTGCCTGGAACAAGCAACTCGTATTCGGCCTCATTGTGCTCGGCTTGATGCTGCTCGCCGCCGTCGCCGCGCCCTGGCTGTCGAGCCACGATCCGCTGGAGCAGGATTTGATGAACTCTTTCGCCGCGCCGTTTTGGCATAGCGATTACGACGGAAATTTCGCCCTCGGGGCCGACAGTTTGGGTCGCGATGTCTGGTCACGTTTATTGCATGGCGCGCGCATCGCGCTGGTCGTGGCCTTTGTTGCCGCGCTCCTCGCGGGTTTGCTGGGAACCGCGCTGGGCTTGGCCGCGGGCTATTTCGGCGGTAAAACCGACGCTGTGATTTCGCGGCTGGTGGAGATCTGGATGAGCTTCCCGCCGGTGTTGCTCTCCATCGTCCTCGCGGCGGTGATCGGCCCGGGATTACTGACCGTGATCGTTGCCATTGTTGTCATAGACTGGACGCGCTTTTGCCGCATCGTGCGCGCCGAAACCCTGGCGCAACGGGAACTCGATTACGTCACCTCCGCCGTCACCATTGGTTTAAAGCCAATGCGAATCCTGTGGAGCGAGATCCTGCCCAATATCGCACCGCTGTTGCTGGTGTTATTCAGCATGGAGATGGGCATTGCCATTGTCGTAGAGGCCGTCTTGAGCTTCGTCGGATTGAGCGTGGCCTCCGGCGCTGCCACTTGGGGAGGCATGATTTCCGAAGGACGGTTGTACGTCAATCAAGCGTGGTGGCTGATGGCATTGCCGATGTTGTGCATCATCATCGCGGTGCTGGGGATGAATGCATTGGGCGATGGCTTGAAACGCGCGCTCGACCCAAGCGAAAAATCACCGTGACCATCCTCGACATCAATTCCCTCTATCTCGATATTCGCCGGCCGATTCTGCGCGGCGTGTCGTTGCGAATTAGGGAGGGCGAAGTGCATGGCCTAGTCGGTGAGTCCGGCGCGGGTAAAACCCTGATCGGAAAATGCGTGCTGGGATTATTGCCGGAACACGCCGAAGTCACCCACGGCTTTATCAACTTCGATGGCCACGAGTTATTGAAAATCCACTCGGCCGAGCGGCGTGAGTTGCTCGGCCGCGACATCACCCTCATCCCGCAAAATCCCATGACGGCGCTCAATCCGGTGAGGCGCGTCGAGCCGCAGATCATGGACGTGCTGCAATTGCACTTAGGAATGAACACCTCTGCCGCACGGCAGCGCGCGGCGAGTTTGCTGAACGATGTGCACATTCGCGAAATCGAACGCGTGCTCCGACAGTTTCCTCATGAGCTTTCCGGTGGCATGCGCCAGCGCGTGTTGATTGCTATCGCGTTCGCCTGCAAGCCGAAACTCATCATTGCCGACGAGCCAACGACGGCGTTGGATGTTACCGTGCAGCGACAAATCCTGCGGCTGATTAAGGAACTTCAGGCGAATTCCAATACGGCGATTTTGTTTATCAGCCATGATTTCGGCGTGGTCGCTAAGATCTGCAATCGCGTCAGCGTGATTCATTCGGGGCGTATTTTGGAATCGAATTCCGCTGCCGAGTTATTCGCGCGGCCGCAACACCCTTACACTCGCGCATTGCTCGAAGCGACGCCACGCTTTGATCGCCCCGCGGACGCGCTGCATCCCGTGCCGCCGGAATTGATCGATGCACTGTGGGACGAGGCGAGAGCGCATGATGGAACTCGGAC
Source organism: Burkholderiales bacterium (assembly GCA_046598945.1). Lineage (GTDB taxonomy): Bacteria > Pseudomonadota > Gammaproteobacteria > Burkholderiales > JALYOK01 > JALYOK01. The sequence goes on from JBKJHT010000123.1 coordinate 6,958, forward strand.
GAACGGATGGCGCTGATTTCCATTCGCGGCTTGACTCTGGCGTTGCCCGATCGCGCGGCAAAACCATTGTTCGGCCGCACCCCACGGCGCGAAATTTTGCGCGACATCAATCTCGACATCGACGGTGGCGAGCGCCTGGGTATCGTCGGCGAATCGGGCTCCGGAAAAACCACCTTAGGCCGAACCTTGCTGCGACTTTATGAGCCGACTGCCGGCACGATCCATTTCGCCGGGCAAGACATCACTCACCTTGCCGAGCGCGAGCTGCGGCCGCTGCGGGCGCAGATGCAGATGGCGTTTCAAGATCCGCAATCGTCGCTGAATCCGCGCCATCGCATCGAAGATATTTTGGCGCAGCCGCTGCTGGCGTTTGGGCGCGTGAGAAATCGCGAAGAAGGCCGCACGCAAGCCTTGGCGTTGCTTGACCGGGTCGGCCTTCCAAGCAACTTCGCGAATCGCTTTCCGCACCAGTTGTCCGGCGGCCAACGCCAGCGCGTGGGTATCGCGCGCGCCATCGCGCTTAAGCCGCAATTCATCGTCGCTGATGAAATTGTGTCGGGCTTGGATGTTTCGACCAAGGCGCAGATTCTCGCGCTGTTACGCGAACTCAAGCCGGAGAACGATCAAGCATTGATGTTTATTGGCCACGACCTGTCCGTGGTGCGCGTGTTATGCGATCGCGTCGCGGTGATGCGTGCGGGCGAGGTCGTCGAGATTGGTGCATGTGAGCGCGTGTTCGGCGATCCGCAACACGCTTACACCAAGGAATTATTGCAAGCCATTCCGTTGCCGGATGTCGATCCGGATTGGGTCAACGCGGTACAATGAGGGAAGCTTTGATTTATTCCGATTTCGTCGCGATACTACATTGCGTTCAAAAAATATCGCCTTACCTATTTCAATATGCCGCGGCGACGTTTTTTGTTCGCGCCTTGTCTCGCTTAGAACTCGAAATAAATCAGAGCTTCCCTACTTAAAAGGAGTAAACCCATGAAAGTTAAAGGCAGCATCGCCCTGGTGACGGGTGCTAACCGCGGCGTTGGCCGCGCAACAATCAACGTTTTAATGGAGCAGGGCGCGTCCAAGGTTTACGCCACCGCCCGCGACGCAAGCAAGATCGCCGACCTCGCCGCGGCGTTTCCCGGTAAAGTCGAAGCGCTTGCGCTGGACATCACCAAGCCCGATCAAGTCAGCGCCGCCGCGGTGCGTGCCAAAGATGTAAACCTGTTGATCAATAACGCCGGCGTGAACAAGATGAAGGGCTTCATCGCCGCCGACAGCATCGATCATGCGCGCGCCGAAATGGAAGCGAATTATTTCGGCACACTCGCGATGTGCCGCGCCTTTGCGCCGGTGTTGAAAGCCAATGGCGGTGGGGCGATTATCAATGTCGCGTCAATCGCGGCGCGCGTGACGATACCGATGCTCGGTTCCTATTGCGCGTCGAAATGGGCGCTGTTCTCGCTGACCCAAGGCGTGCGCGCCGAGTTGGCGAAGCAGGGCACGCTGGTCATTAGCGTCAACCCCGGCGCGATCGACACCGACATGGCGAAGGGCATGGACATGGCCAAACTCGATCCCGCCGATGTTGCGCGCCAGTCGCTCAAAGCGGTAGATGAAGGCGTCGAAGATATTTACGTCGGCGACATGGCGCAAGGCACGATACAAGGCGTTCGCGCCGACGAAAAGGCGGTGGAGAAACAGCTTGCGGACATGTTGCCGATGTAATCGCGCATTGCCACGAGAACGGCAGAGCGGCTCTAGCCCGAGGCTGGTGGCTAGGCTAGGGCTGCCTCGCCAGGGCATCATGCCTGGAAAGCCGCTCTGCTATTGAGTTCTGGCTCGATGACGCTGGAAAATAAAAGGGCGTTTCTGCGTTACCGCGGCTTATGGCTCGCTTTGGGTTGGGTATGGATCGCGTTAGTTATTTTTCTTTCGCTAACGCCGCATGCGCCAGAAATCGAGATGACGTCGGGCGACAAGATCGGTCATGTTTTGGCCTACACCTTTCTCATGTTGTGGTTCTGCCAACTTTATCGAACACGCGCGAAGAAATGGTCGATCGCGCTCGGTTTAGTCGCCTTGGGTATTGCGATTGAATTCGCGCAGGAACAAACCGGTTATCGCCAGTTTGAGATAGCCGATATGGGCGCCGATGGGATTGGCGTGGCGATAGGTTTGTTACTAGGCGAGACCCTGCTGGCCAATGCCTTGCGCCAAGTCGAGCGCCTTCAAGTATTTCGCCAATAAGCGCTTCAATTCCTAACTGCTGAAGTAGGGATTTCAAACTCATTTCGGCGCATAGTTTCGAGACGGTGCCCGTTCGATCGGGCCGCGCGCGGGGCTCGCCATAGTCTGCGAGTTCCGATCGTTCAAATTCATATGGAGGGGTTTATCATGAAAATGTCACTTCTCATCGTCGGTGGTGCGGGGCTGGCGGGCGCTGTGCTGCTCGCGAATCAACATCCCCAGTTCAACGATGATCAAACGGCGGCACAAGTGGGTCTCGGCCGCGCCAGTTGCCAGACATCGGCCCGCGGGCCGCAGGCTAACCCGTTTCTAAAATGGGCGATGGCCGAAGAAACATCAGCGCCCACGAGCACTCAGAAAGATGGGGTGGAGCCGGCTTTCGCCGCAGTGACCAAGGCGCAGGCACTGGCTTCTAAAGCTAGCGACAAAGAACGCGCGTTAATCGGCGGGCTCGCGGCGCGTTACTCAAACGATTCGAAAGCCGAACGGCCTCCGCTGGAAATGGCCTATGCGCAGGCGATGGGCAAGGTGGTCGCATTATTCCCGCGCGATCAAGACATCGGCGCGCTTTATGCCGAAGCCTTGATGGATACGCAGCCATGGGATTACTGGGAGGCGGGCGGCAGTCAGCCGAAAAATCGCGCGGGCGAAATTTTGTCGACCCTGGAGCGGGTGCTGAAAGACAATCCCGATCATGCCGGCGCCATTAAGTCGTTCGAATCGGCGGGCGACGCCCAAGATAAACTCGGCTACATGGAACCGCGGTATTGGTATTACTCGGTGCGGCAATCGCTGGGTGCGATGCTGGTCAAAGCGGGCGAGCTCGACAAAGCGGAACAGGCCTATCGCTCCAGCCTAGCGAAAGCGCCGAACGACGCTTGGGCGGGACCAGCCGATACGCTGGATCTAGCGAAACTGTAGTTTTCTTGTCATCCTGAGTAACGCGAAGGATCTGCTTTTACTGCAAAGGTTATGTCACGGCATAAAGCAGATTCTTCGTCGCGTCGCTCCTCAGAATGACATTGAGGTCAAATCGTCAGCTCGGCAATCACCGGCGCATGATCCGACGGCCGCTCCAATTTGCGCGGCGCTTTGTCGATAACGCAAGACGTACAACTTGGCGCCAACGCATCGGACAACAAAATATGATCGATGCGCAAGCCGTGATTGCGGCGAAAACCCATCATGCGATAGTCCCACCAACTGTAGGTTTTTTCCGGCTGTTCGAATAGCCGATAGCTGTCCTTCAGTCCGAGATCGATGAACGCACGAAACGCGGCTCGCTCCGGCTCGCTCACCAACACATTGCCTTCCCAGGCTTTTGGATCGTGCACATCGCGATCTTCCGGCGCGATGTTGTAATCGCCCAACAGCGCGAGTTTTGGATGCCGCGTTATCTCCGTTGCGAGCCAATCGCGCATGGCCGCAAGCCACTTGAGTTTGTATTGATACTTGTCGGAATCGAGGGACTGACCATTGGGCACATAGGCGCAAATAACGCGAACGCCGTCGAACGTCGCGGCGAGGATGCGCTTTTGCTCATCTGCGAAATCCGGAATGGCGTTGACGACATCGCAGGCCGGGGACTTGCTGATCAGCGCGACGCCGTTATAAGTTTTCTGGCCGCTGAACGTCACTTGATAGCCGAGCGCCTCGATGTCGGCGAGCGGAAAATTTTTATCTTCGAGCTTGGTTTCCTGCAAACATAATACGTCCGGCGCGGCGGATTTCAGCCAATCGACAACGTGGGGTAAACGAACCTTGAGGGAGTTTACGTTCCACGTTGCGAGTTTCATCACTTGTTTTCGGCGGCCAATTCTTCCGCAGTCTTTTGCCGCCCTGTCTGTATCGGGGGCTTGTTATTTTTAGCACTCTCCGGCAGTTCCGGCTCATGGTATGGACCACTGCGGGCGTTTGGATCGGGCGGCGCGTTGCTGAAGGCCGGCGCCTTATCCGTGGCGTTTCCTGAACTCGCATTGTTGCCACCGCCCGCCGTTCCTTTGGCTTCATTTGGGTCGCCGCCGATGTTTTCTTTACGGGATTTCGGTCTGCCGTCGGCGCTATTGGCGTCCTTGGAATCCTTTGCCGCATTCGCTTTGAGCGGGGCGGCGGATTTCGGATAGCCGGCGGCATCGAGCGCCGCATGCCAGGCCGACTCGTTGAATCCTTTAATGCCGTTCTTGCCGACCTGCAGCGTCGGCACTTCAAGCGCGCCGACCAGCTTACTGAGTTCCTTGCCTTCAGCAAGATTTTTCTCGGGGTTTTTTAACGTATGGGGAACCCCGCGCTTCGCCAACAACGCCTTGCCCTTGTCGCATGGGTCACCGCAATCGGTCGCGAACAAAGACACCGGATATTTTTTCATTGCGTTTTTGGACGCGAAGCCCAAGCCATCACCCTCGCTGACGCGATCGTTGAGGCGTTTCTTCTCGACTTTTTTCGCACTTGCCGGCGGCGGCGTGTCGGAATAATTGATTTTCCCATCGGCGCCGATCCATTTATACAACTCCGCGACGGCCGGTGTCGCAACCAAACCTAAACTCAATAGCAGTATTGACAGCTTATGCATTCGCACCCTCTTTGTTTGGATAGAATAATTAAACGAAACAAGAGTATATGGGCTGATTCTAGACTCGTAGTGAATTTTTGTGAACGTCGTATTGCAGCCGCAATGCGCTCTTACAAATACGCCGTGCCACGACCCGCATGGATAGTGGCCTCTGGCAATGCCTATCCTGAACGCCGCACCTACATTGCCTCTTCAGCCAGCCGCGACACGCTAACGTGACGCCGCCGACATGCCGTTGTGCCGCAACAGCGCGTCGATGTTCGGTTCCCGGCCACGAAACTCGACAAAGGATTCCAGCGCCGGCCGCGATCCACCGACACTTAAAATCTCGCTGCGAAAGCGTGCGCCGATGGCGTGGTTGAGCACGCCGCTTTCCTCAAACAAACTGTAGGCATCCGCCGACAACACCTCGGCCCACTTGTAGCTGTAATAGCCGGCCGAATAGCCGCCGGCGAAGATATGCGAAAAGCTATTCGGGAATCGATCGTAGGCCGGCGGAAACACCACCGCGACTTGTTTGCGAATGTCCCCAAGCAATTGCCGTGGTGTCTGGCCGGCGCCGATCACGAAATCGTAATGCACATGCATATCGAACAGCGAAAACTCCAACTGTCGCACCATATCCATGCCGACCAGGAAATTTTTCGCTGCGATCATTTTGTCGAACAACGCGCGCGGCAACGGCGCGCCGCTGTCGACGTGGCGCGTCATGTGTTGCAACACGTCCCACTCCCAGCAAAAATTTTCCATGAACTGGCTTGGCAGTTCCACCGCGTCCCACTCCACGCCATTGATGCCGGCGACGCTGAGGTCTTCCACCTGTGTTAACAAATGATGCAAGCCGTGGCCGAACTCGTGGAACAGCGTGATCACTTCGTCGTGGGTGAACAGCGCGGGTTTGTCGCCGACCGGCGTCGAGAAATTACAATTGAGGTAGGCCACCGGCGTTTGAATACCGCTGCCGATGCGCCGGCGCGTGATCGCGTCGTCCATCCAGGCGCCGCCGCGCTTGGTGTCGCGCGCGTACAGGTCTAAGTAGAATTGCCCGACGAGTTTTTTATCGCGGTCGAGAATGTCGAAAAATTTCACCGCCTCGTGCCAAACCGGCGCCTTACTTTGCGCCAGCGTCAGGCCGTACAAGGTTTCAACCACGCGAAACATCCCGGCCAGGACTTGCGGCTCGGGAAAATATTGCTTCACCTCTTGCTCGGAAAAACTGTAACGCTGGCCGCGCAATTTTTCCGCAACATAAGTGCGATCCCACGGTTCCATCGTCTCCAAACCCAACTCGCGCTTGGCAAAATCCCGCAGTGAGGCAACATCTTTTGCCGCGTGAGGTTTGGCGCGCGTAGCCAGATCGTTGAGAAAATCCAACACCTGTTGTGGCGATTTCGCCATCTTCGACACCAGCGACAGTTCGGCAAAATTGGGGTACCCGAGCAACTTCGCCTCCTCGTCGCGAAGCTTCAAAATCTTCTCGATCAATGGCGCGTTGTCCCACTCGGGATGTTCGAATTCCGCCGCCCGTGTCAGATACGCGTGATACATCTTTTCGCGCAAGGCACGGTTGCCCGCGTACTGCAACACCGGCAGATAAGATGGCGCATGCAAGGTGAATTTCCAACCGGACTTGCCGTCTTTTTTCGCCGCTTCCGCCGCCGTTTGCAACACGTCAGCGGGAATGCCGCTCAGTTCTTTTTCGCTTTCGATCGCCAGCGAAAAAGCGTTAGTCGCATCCAAAATATTTTCGGAAAACTTTGACGCCAACGCCGATTGTTCTTCTTGGATTTCAAGGAAGCGCGCTTTTTTCTCTTCCGACAATTCAGCCCCGCTGAGACGAAAATCGCGCAACTCGTTGTCGACGATTCTCTTGCGCGCCGGGCAAAGATCCGCGAATTCCACGGATTGTTTCAACGCTTTATATTTCGCGAACAAGGCCTGATTCTGTCCTAACGCCGCATAGAATTGCGTGATCTTCGGCAGGTTCGCGTTGTACACTTCACGAAGCGTCGGCGAATTCATCACCGCGTTCATATGGTTCACCTGGCCCCAGGCGCGATTCATGCGCTCGTTGGCGTTATCCAGCGGCGCGACGAAATTGTCCCAAGTCGGCGCGGCCGGATCGTGGGTCAAGCGCTCAACGACGTCGGCGCTCTCTTGGAGCAAGGTATCGACGGCGGGTGTAACGAATTCGGGTTTGAATTCAGCGAAACGCGGCAGGCCGGAAAAATCGAGTAAGGGATTCATAAGCTGAAATCAGTGCCTTGGTTAGATGGTCAAGAATTATACCGTCGAATATGAGTAAGCCACGTAAATCCAGCAACGGTGCGGATCACAGGCCAATAATGCCTGCGGAATCAACATCGGCGCGGCGTTACGCCTTTGTGGACATCGCTCGCGGCAGCGCCATCGCGCTCATGTTTGTTTACCACTTCACCTTCGACCTCGATTACTTCGGGGTGGTTGCATTCGATTTCAATAACGATTTACGTTGGCTGGGTTTTCGCGCCGCGATCGTGAGTTTGTTTAGCGCGCTAGTCGGCGTCGGTTTGGTGCTCGGCCCAGGCCGCAGACTCGATTGGAACCGCTACGGCAAACGCCTCCTAGCCATCGGCGCTGGCGCAGCGCTCGCCAGCGTCGGAAGTTATTTCATGTTCCCGAAGACTTTTATTTTTTTCGGAATCCTGCATTTCATCTTTGTCGCCAGCTTGCTCGGCTTGGCATTTCTGCGATTTACCTGGCTCAATTTGATTCTTGGCGCCGCGCTGATCGTCGTCGGCGCGACGCTAACCCTAACGTTCTTCGATCAGCCCGCGCTGCAATGGATCGGCATGATGACCCACAAACCCTACACCGAAGATTACGTGCCGCTGTTGCCGTGGTTCGGCGTGGTGTTGATCGGCATGTTCCTCGCGCGGCGCGCCGAGGCTCACGAATGGTTCGAGAAATATTCGAGGGTTGAATTTCGCCATCCCATCACGAGATTGCTCGCCTTCGGCGGGCGTCACAGCTTGATCATCTACATGCTGCATCAGCCGATTTTTATGGGGTTGCTATCGTTGATCCTAGGCCGGGCTCCTTAACAACAACGCCTAAATTGTCATTCCCGCCTGCGCGGGAATGACAGGCTGGCTCAATCAACCGTGGGGATAAACCACTTGCCCCCCAACCAGCGTGTAGTGAACCTTCCCGATCATGTCCATACCGATGAACGGCGTGTTTTTCCCCAGGCTTTTTAACGTGGTGCGATCAATTTGCCAGGACTCGTCGGCATCGAAAATACACACATCGGCGCGCTCGCCAACGGCGAGATGACCTGCCTCAACGCCCAGAATCCGCGCGGCTTCCGAAGTGATCTTCGCTAGCGCCCGCGCAAGATCCAGCTTTTCAGCCATTGCCCATTTGAGGGTGAGCGGTAGCAATAATTCCAAGCCCGTGGCGCCGGCTTCGGATTCAGCAAATGGCAGTTGTTTGGCATCATCGTCGACGGGTGCGTGGTCGGAGCAGATTGCGTCGATGGCGCCATCACACGCGCCCGCGCGCAGCGCGTCGCGGTCGCGGGTGCTGCGTAACGGCGGCATGAGGTTGCAGTTGGAATCGAAGTAGCCGATGTCGATTTCGCTCAAGTGCAAATGATGCACGCCGACATCGCAGGTGATGGCCAGGCCGCTGGCCTTCGCTTGGCGCACCAGTTCCACGCCGCCGGCGGACGATAAACGACAAAGATGAATGCGCGCGCCGGAGGTGCGCGCGAGTTCGATGATGGTGGAGAGCGCGATGGTTTCGGCCTCGACCGGAATCCCCGGCAGCCCTAAACGCGTCGCCACCATGCCGTCGTGGGCGACGGCATCTTTACTCAAGAACGCGTCTTGCGGGCGCAGCCACACGGTGTAGCCGTAGGTCGCCGCGTAATTAAGCGCGCGTGACAATACCAGCGTGTCGATGAGCGGATGGTCGGCATGAGAAAAACCGATGCAACCCGCATCCGACAATTGTGCCATCTCCGTCAGCCGCTCGCCCTTCAAGCCCATGGTCAGCGCGCCGAGCGGATAGACCTGGGACTGGTTCAAATTCTTGGCGCGATATTTGAGCATTTCCACCAGGCCCGGCTCGTCCAGCGGCGGATCCGTGTCCGGCGGGCACACCAAACTCGTCACGCCACCGGCGACCGCCGCGGCCATTTCCGACTCCAGCGTGGCTTTGTACTCGAAGCCCGGTTCCCGCAAGCGCGCGGAGAGATCGATCAGACCAGGACACACAATCAGGTTGCTCGCGTCGATCACGCGGTTGGCATGAAAGCCATCGGGCATCGCACCGATCGCCACGATTTTCCCTGCCGCGATGAAGACATCTTGTTTCGAGTCGATTCGATTTTTCGGGTCGACCAGACGGCCGTTTTTGATGTGGATTTTCATTTGTTATGGTATCGCTTGTCGTGATTCATGTTAAGCGTTATTGACCACAAACACCCTGTCATCCTGAGCAAAGCGAAGGATCTGCTTTCCGTGGCCTACGCGAACGCTGTGAAAAAGCAGATCCTTCGCTGCGCTCAGGATGACATGGGTGGAGCATATTATTCGGCATGAGCGCGCAGCACGTCCAACAACGCCGCGCCGTAACGTTCCAGTTTTTGCGCGCCGATGCCACTTATTTCCGCCAACTGCGCGCGATTTTGCGGGCACTGCATGACCAGTTGCATCAACGTCGAATCATGGAAGATCACGAAGGATGGCACGCTTTGCTCCGCGGCCAAATTGCGGCGCAGTGTGCGTAAGGCTTCCAACAATTCCTCGCGGCCTTCGGGCAAATCGAGTGATACTTTGCTGCGCGTCTTTGCGGTTTTTTTCTTTTCAACTTCGGCCTCTTGGCGAAAGCGAACCGCTTGCTCACCGCGCAATACCGGCCGCGACGTTTCATTCAATAGCAACGCGCCGTAACCCGTCACGTCGACTCTTAGCAAGCCCGTCGCGACCAACTGACGGAACACGGAGCGCCAGCGTTTGTCGTCAAACTCTTTGCCGAGGCCGAAAGTTTTCAACTGCTCGTGGCCCAAACTTGTCATGCGCCCCGTCGTTTTGCCGAGCAACACATCGATTAAATGTCCCGCGCCGAAGCGCTGGCCGGTGCGATAAACCGTCGATAGCGCTTGCTGCGCGGCGAGGCTGCCGTCCCAGGTTTGTGGCGGCGCAAGGCAGGTATCGCAGTTGCCACATGGCGCGCCCGCTTCGCCAAAATATTGCAGCAGCATTTGCCGCCGACAGGTGACGGTCTCGCAATAGCCGAGCATGGCGTCGAGCTTGTGGCGCTCGACGCGTTTGTGGGCTTCGTCGGCGTCCGACTGCTCAATCATGCGGCTCAACTGCACAACATCGGCGAGGCCATAGGTCATCCACGCGTTCGCCGGATGGCCGTCGCGCCCGGCTCGGCCGGTTTCTTGATAGTAGCCTTCGACACTTTTCGGCAAATCCAAATGGGCGACAAAGCGCACGTCGGGCTTGTCGATGCCCATGCCGAAAGCAATGGTCGCGACCATGATGATGCCGTCGTCGCCGAGAAATTTATCTTGATTGCGCCGTCGCGACTGCGCATCCATGCCCGCGTGATACGGCAGCGCGGCGATGCCTTGGCCCTTCAGCCAATAGGCGGTCTCGTCAACTTTTTTGCGCGACAAGCAATAGATAATGCCGGCATCGCCGGGATGCTCCTCGCGCAGAAAGCGTAGCAACTGCTGGCGCGCGTCCTGTTTTTCCACGACGCTGTAACGGATGTTCGGCCGATCGAAACTGGAGATGAAAACCCGCGCCTCCTCAAGCTTGAGGCGCTTGATCATCTCGCCGCGGGTGAGCTCGTCCGCAGTGGCGGTGAGCGCGATGCGCGGGACGCTGGGAAAGCGTTCGTGCAAAATCGAAAGTTGCAAATACTCCGGACGGAAATCGTGACCCCATTGCGACACGCAATGGGCTTCGTCGATCGCGAATAGCGCGACGCTCATGCGCTCCAGCAACTGCAAGAAGCTTGGCGTCAGCAAACGTTCCGGCGCGACATAAAGCAGATCGATTTTGCCGCCAAGGGCGTCGCGCTGCACGCGCTCGGATTCGTCGATCAGTTGTGTCGAGTTGAGAAAGTCCGCGCGCACGCCGAGTTGCTTCAACTGATCCACTTGGTTTTGCATCAGTGCGATGAGCGGCGAAACGACAATGCCTACGCCGTCGCGCAGCAACGCGGGGATTTGGTAACACAATGATTTGCCACCCCCGGTGGGCATCAACACCAGGGCGTCGCCGCCGCTGGCGATTTGGCCGATGATCGCTGCTTGCTCGCCGCGGAAAATCGGGTAGCCAAAGGTTTGGTTGAGTATGGTTAGGGCGTTACTCATTTTTGTAGGGTATGCGTGGACTGGGTAGCCCTGGCCCTAGGCCACCCCGTAGGCTAGCCACTGGCCTTGGGCCAGAGTCGCTTCCAGATTAGCTTCTGGCTCATGCACCTTGGCGAGCCGCTCTGGTGCTTCCGTTTCAGGCATGTGCTTTATCGATTGTGGAATCTACCATTGTCATTGCGAGCGAAGCGAAGAGAGGTGGATCCGCTGCGCTTGATCCACCCTACAACCGAAAAGCGAGATTGCTTCGCGTTCGCTCGCAATGACATGGCGCCGCTCAGCCATTCCCCGCCAGCATACTCATCACCGCCATGCGCACGGCGATGCCGAACGTCACTTGCGGCAAAATCACTGATTGCTTGCCGTCGGCCACGGCGGAATCGATTTCCACGCCACGATTCATCGGGCCGGGATGCATGACGATGGCGTCGGGTTTGGCGTGTGCAAGTTTTTCCGGCGTCAGGCCGTAGGATTTGAAGTATTCGCCGGCGCTCGGCAACAGTGCGCCGTTCATGCGTTCGTTTTGCAAGCGCAACATCATCACCACATCGCAATCTTTGATGCCGCGCGCCATGTCGTGATAAACGTGCACGCCCAGATTTTCTACGTCGCGCGGAATCAATGTCTTCGGTCCGACCACGCGCACCTCGGGCACACCTAACGTGGTCAGCGCATGAATCTGCGAGCGCGCCACGCGCGAGTGCAACAGATCGCCCACGACGGCGACGCGCAAATCCGTGAATTGTTTTTTGTAGTGGCGGATGGTGTACACATCGAGCAACGCTTGGGTTGGATGCGCATGGCGTCCGTCGCCGGCGTTGATGACGTGGATGCCCGGCGCGACGTGGCGCGCGATCAAGTGCGGCGCGCCGCTGGTGGCGTGGCGCACGATGAACATGTCGGCATGCATGGCGGACAAATTCGCCACCGTGTCCAGCAGCGTTTCGCCTTTGCTGGTGCTCGATACGCCGACGTTGAGATTGATGACATCGGCGGACAAGCGCTTCGCCGCGATTTCAAAGGTGGTGCGCGTGCGCGTCGACGGTTCGAAGAAAATATTGAACACGGATTTGCCGCGCAGCAACGGCACTTTCTTCACTTCGCGCTCAGTGACGCCGACAAAAGAATCAGCCGTATCGAGAATTTTTAGCAGGAGTGCGCGTGGAATGCCTTCTATGGTCAGCAAATGTTGCAGGTTACCTTCGTCATCCAACTGAAGATTGCGCTGCATTAACGCGGCTCCTTTTTCAGTTGTTTAAAGGCCAGCGTACCTTCATCGCTGCGCTCCAGCACCAACATTTCATCATCGGGGACGGCCAAGGTCGCGCCGACGAATTGCGCGCCGATCGGCAATTCGCGGCTTTGGCGATCGACTAAAACCGCGAGTCGGATGCGTGCCGGGCGGCCGTAGTCGAACAACTCGTTCATCGCCGCGCGGATGGTGCGGCCGGTGTACAACACATCATCGACTAAGATAATGTCTTGGCCGGCGACCTCGAATGGAATGGTGGAGCGTTTGGCATCGCGATGCAATCCGCGCTCGTCGAAATCGTCGCGATAAAAAGTAATGTCCAGCGTGCCAAGTGGGATGGTCACACCAAGCAGTGTTTGCAGGCGTTCCGCCAACCACACGCCGCCGGTATGAATGCCGACCAGGGCCGTATCCGGCGTGATGTCGGCCTTGATCATCGCGGCGAGCGCGCTGACGAGCGCTTCGGCGTCGGGAAGATTAGCGCGCGGTGCGGACATGGTTGTCAAAATAGCCTTGTAAAATTTCCTGCGCCGCCACGCTGTCGAGCATGGCCTTTTGTTTTTGGCCGCTCACGCCGGCGTCGCGCAAGGCGATCGCGGCGGCGGCGGAAGAATAGCTTTCGTCGGCCAGAATAACCTCGAGCTTAGTATGGTTGTGTAAGTGGGCGACAAATTTTTTGATGGCGCCGGTTAGGGCATGAGGCCGGCCATCGTCATGGCGCGGCTGACCCACGATAAGCAAATTCGGCCGCCATTCTTTAATGAGTTTATCGATCGCCGCCATGGTTTGCAGCGCATCGCCGCCGTTCAGTGTTGCCAATGCGTGCGCCATGCCGAGCTCTAGTTCCCCGACGGCCACGCCAATTCTTTTCAAGCCGAAATCGAATGCGAGCACCGCACCCTTAGGCATGCCCTGCCTGATCCGACAGGTTCGCGAAGCTGATGCCGAGTAAACCCATCGCCGCGTCTAGCCGTGCTTCCGGCGGCATATTGAACACCACGTCGAGATCCGCTTCGACCGTAAGCCAGCCGTTCTGCTTGATTTCTTGCTCCAATTGACCCGCCGCCCAACCCGCATAACCGACGGCCACCAGCATTTTTTCCGGTCCCTTGCCCGCCACCATCGAGAGCAACACGTCGCGCGAAGTCGTCAACCCGGCGACATCGTTCACGGCCAGCGTCGATTGCCACGAACCGACGGGTCGATGTAAAACAAACCCGCGATCGGTTTGCACCGGCCCGCCCTTGTAAACCGGGACGGTCTTCCATTCATCATTGTCGAGGGTAATGTCCGCCTGACCGAGCAATACGCCGAGCGTAATGTCGCCCGGGCGATTGACTACCAACCCAAGCGCGCCTCTATCGTTGTGCTCGCAGATGTAAGTCAATGACCTGGAAAAATTGGGATCGACCATGTTGGGCATGGCGATCAGGAAATGATTGGTGAGGTTCGCGTACATGACAGCCGCTATTGTAATCGCCCGGCACGCCGTGCACAATTTGTGTCTCGAATCTTGCTAAGAATAGATGTTAAATTCCGCCGCCCTGTGTTGGTTTCGTCGCGATCTGAGAATGGCGGATCACGCTGCACTCTATCATGCGCTGAAAGCACACCAACAGGTTTACTGCGCGTTCGTATTCGATACACAAATACTCGACGCGTTGCCCAAAAAAGACGATCGCCGCGTCGAATTCATTTGGCAGAGCGTCAATGAATTAAGCGACGAGTTGCGCAAACACGGCGGCGCGTTGATCGTGCGCCACGCGCGTGCGTGCGATGAAATTCCACGGCTCGCCGCGCAGTTGCAGGTGCAAGCGGTTTACGCCAATCACGATTACGAGCCACAGGCGATTGTGCGCGATCAAGCAGTTGCGGCAACACTCGCCGAAAATCGCATCGAGTTTTTCTCCTATAAAGACCAAGTTGTTTTTGAAAAAGACGAAGTGCTCACGCAAGCGGGGCGGCCATTCACCGTCTTCACGCCGTATAAAAATGCCTGGTTAAAAAAGCTCGATAATTTTTTTCTGAAGGCTTATGCGGTCGAAAAGTATTCAAGCCATCTCGCAAAAATAAAAAATGAAGCGCCAATGCCCGCCTTGGAAAACATCGGATTCCGTACAACGAATTTATTGGCGCTTGGCATCAAGCCGGGCACGTCCGGCGCTCACGCAACGCTGCAGGATTTTTTACCGCGCATGGCGGAATATAAGCAACGGCGCGACTTTCCGGGCACCAAGGGCGTGTCGTATCTGTCCGTTCACAATCGATTCGGCACGATTTCCATTCGCGAACTGGTGCGCGTCGCAACGTCGCAAGACAATGGCGGCGCGCAAACCTGGCTCGCCGAACTCATCTGGCGCGATTTTTATTTCAACATTCTTTATCACTTTCCACACGCAGCCGAGCGTTCGTTCAAGCCTGAGTTCGCCAATCTTAAATTCGAAAACGACAAACACAAATTCCGCGCCTGGTGTGAGGGAAAAACCGGCTATCCGATGGTCGACGCCGCGATGCGGCAAATCAACCAGACCGGCTTCATGCACAATCGCTTGCGCATGATCGTCGCATCGTTTTTAGTGAAAGATTTATTGATCGAT
>JBKJHT010000129.1:0-7141 GCA_046598945.1 Burkholderiales bacterium
ATGTGCCGCAGGCTGAGCGGGTAGGCCACGTGCCCACGTACGCAGGTGAACATGATTTCAATTGGGTAGTGCAGGCGCTTAAACACCGCGCAAGGCTTCACTGATCGGTTGTGTCGAATCAATTTTCATTCTGCTATTATCCCCCCCGTGCGCTTATTGCGACAGAACCTAATGTTCGCTCAACAGGAGTAAACATGACCACGCTCGAAAAAAACATCCGCCCCCGTCGCAGTTTGTTATTCGTTCCGGCGCTGCGGCCCGACCGTTTTGTCAAAGCGCTCGAGGCTGGCGCGGACATCGTTTGCGTCGACATGGAAGATGCGACACCGCGCGATCGCAAGGACGAAGGGCGCGCTATGGCATTGCCGCTGTTCAGAAACATGACGCATCCGCATATCGAGTGGATGGTGCGAATTAACAGTTTGTCGACGGCGGATGGCCTGAAAGATTTGACGGCGATTATCGACAGCGACGCACCACCGCCGGCGATCATGGTGCCGAAAGTGCGATCGGCGGAGGAGGTGCGGTTGCTCGATCAACTCTTGATCGGGCGCGCGAGCGCGATTCGCTATTGCGTTATCATCGAGACCAATCAAGGCTTGGAACGAGTGATGGACATCGCGCGCGCCAGCCCGCGCATCGATTCGATGATTATGGGCGGCGTGGATATGTCCGCCGATCTGCGTTGCGCGAAGGAGTGGGAGCCTTTGCTCTATGCGCGCTCGCGCATCGTCCATGCGGCGGCGAGCGCGGGGATCGATTTGCTCGACGTGCCGTATTTGAATTTGGAAGACGAAGCGGGCTTGCGTGAGGAGACACTACGCTGCGCGAAACTCGGCTGTACCGGCAAAGCATCGATTCATCCGAAGCAGATCGCGATTATTAACGAAGCGTTTTCGCCAAGCGCGGCGGTGGTCGAGAAGGCTAAAAAAGTTTGCGCGGCGTTTGAGAATGAGAAGTCCGGGTTGGTGGTGATCGATGGCGAGCTGATCGAGTTGCCGGTGGTGCGGACGTCTTATCGGATTTTGGCGATCGCGGAGCGGTTGGCGAAACGGTGAGCGGTTTGGTGGATCTGCTGCGTGTGGCCCGAGGCCAGCCGCTGGCAGCATTCGTCTTCATGCTACGCTTGATCCACCCTACATCAATTGCATCGCCAGGAACCGCATGGCGCTTGCCTCCTGGCAATGCATGGCTGGAAAGCCGCGCTGGGAATGCCTCACACGGCAGGCCGCGTTAACGCCGAAGCAGCGCTCTTGGACCGTAGACAATTAGCGCCGTTAAACTCAGTAGCAACAACACTGGGTAAATGAACAGCAAATCAATGCGGATGTTGCAGTCGCCGCCACACAATATTCGCGCGTACATCATCCACTCGTACATGCCGTAAATGAGCCAGAGAATTGCGGTGACGGTTGCAAAGCGCGCTTTCGCCGCGATACCGATGAAGAAAAATAATGCGATGGGAATCAGAATCAGCCACGGATAGCCGGCGAATATGCCCATCCATTTGAAGATAATCATGTTGAAACCTCATGTGCATCCGTCGGGGAAATACAGATAGCCTCACTGTCATTGCGAGGAGCAAAGCGACGCGGCAATCTAGAACTTACTCTACGGCGAAATGCAAGATTGCTTCGTCGCTTTGATTCTCGCAATGACCTGCGATCGCGCAGTTTACGTTAGCCCATCGCGACCGGCCGCGCCGAATCGGCGCACCATTCGCTCCACGAACCGGGATAGAGTTTCGAGCCGCCGAGGCCGGCGATTTCCAGCGCCAACAAATTGTGGCAAGCGGTGACACCGGAGCCACATTGGTTGATGACTTGGCTGGGTGGTTTTCCGCCGAGCAGTTCGCTGAATTCTTGCTTCAGCGTCGCAGCGGTTTTGAAGGTGCCATCGGCATTGAGATTATTTTTGAACAGACGATTGAGCGCGCCAGGAATATGCCCCGCGACGGGATCGATCGGTTCGGTTTCACCGCGGTAGCGTTCCGGCGCGCGGGCGTCGAGGACGACGGACGTTGACTGTTTGATATTGGCCATAAGGAAATCGGCGTCCACGGTCATGGCGTTTTTTGGTGTTGCCACAAACGTAGCCGGTCGCGCGGTCGGCAGGGTTTGATCCGTCGGCCGACCTTCCGCCAGCCACTTGTTGATGCCGCCGTCTATCACTGCGACATTATCGTGGCCGAGCCAACGCAGCAGCCACCACAGCCGCGCGGCATAGGGCCCGCCGGCATCGTCGTAGGCGATGACGCGCTTGTTGCTATCAGTGCCGATGGTGCCCATTTTACTGGCGAAGGCGGCAATGTCCGGCAACGGGTGACGGCCGTTCGTGCCGGTTTTTTTGCCGGACAAGTCCTCATCCAAATGTAGAAAATGCGCGCCGGGAATATGGCCCTCGGCGTAGGCGCGGCGGCCTTTTTCCAAGTCCATCAAATCGTGGCGGCAATCGCAAACGACAACATCGGCGTTACTCAGACGAGCGGCGAGTTCTTGCGTGGAAACGAGCAGGGCGGGCATGGAATTTCCGTGTGTGAAGTTAGCGCTGATTTTAAACCACGGACTCGTGGTTAAAGTGAATATTCGTGTTTCAAACTCCCTAAAAATAAGGCAAGCCAGGAGCCGCGCCGATATTGGCGCTCTGGCTTGCCATTGCCGTGAGGCAAGCGGAAATTGGCTCGTGGCAGGGTTTCTTTATAAGCGCTCAAAAGCCTACTTTTCCCATAGAACACTTGAATTTTCGTCCTTGAGCCCTTATCATTAGCACTCGTTAGTTATGAGTGCTAACAGTTCCTGAATCCATGATCGAGGTGTTTTACGGCCTCGGCCCATTGTTATCGTGTTGAAAATTAAGGAGTGAGTGATGAAATTACGTCCGTTGCATGACCGCGTCATCGTCAAGCGTATTGAGGAAGAGCGCAAAACGTCCGGTGGTATTGTGATTCCCGATACCGCCACAGAGAAACCTTCCCAGGGCGAAATTGTCGCTGTGGGCCCAGGCAAGACCGATGACACCGGCAAGTTGATTCCGATCGGCGTCAAAGCTGGCGACAAGATTCTGTTCGGCAAATATTCCGGCACCGAATTCAAGATGGATGGCGACGATCTTCTGCATATGCGTGAAGACGACATCATTGGCATCGTCGGCTAGTAAGCCACCACTTACATCAATTTAGGAGAGTTACAAATGGCAGCTAAAGACGTACGTTTTCACGATTCCGCCCGTGCGCGGATGGTCGCTGGGGTGAATATCCTGGCCGACGCAGTTAAAGTGACCCTCGGCCCGAAAGGCCGTAATGTAGTGCTGGAGCGTTCCTTTGGCTCCCCCACGGTAACCAAGGACGGTGTGTCGGTCGCCAAGGAAATCGAGCTGAAAGACCGCTTCGAGAACATGGGCGCGCAGATGGTGAAAGAAGTTGCGAGCAAAACCTCTGACATCGCGGGTGATGGCACTACGACGGCGACGGTGCTGGCGCAATCGATCATCCATGAAGGCATGAAATTTGTGGCCGCCGGCATGAACCCGATGGACCTGAAGCGCGGTATCGACAAAGCCGTTGAGGCAGTGGTCGGCGAACTGAAGAAAATCTCCAAGCCGTGCACCACCAGCAAGGAAATCGAGCAAGTCGGCGCCATTTCCGCGAACTCCGACGCCGATATCGGCAAAATCATCGCCGATGCGATGGACAAAGTCGGCAAAGAAGGCGTGATCACGGTTGAAGACGGCAAGAGCTTGCAAAATGAGCTGGAAGTCGTTGAAGGCATGCAATTCGATCGCGGTTATCTGTCGCCCTACTTCATCAACAATCCGGAAAAGCAGATCGCCATGCTCGAGGATCCGTATATTCTGCTGCACGATAAAAAGGTGTCCAACATCCGTGAACTGTTGCCGGTGCTGGAACAAGTCGCCAAGCAAGGTCGTCCGCTGTTGATCATCGCCGAAGACATCGACGGTGAAGCACTGGCAACTTTGGTGGTGAACAACATTCGTGGCATCCTCAAAACCTGCGGCGTGAAAGCCCCGGGTTTCGGCGATCGCCGCAAAGCCATGTTGGAAGACATCGCCATCCTGACCGGCGGCACGGTGATTTCCGACGAAGTGGGCCTGAAGCTGGAAAACGCCACGCTGAAAGACCTCGGCAAAGCCAAGCGCATCGAAATCGGTAAAGAAAACACCACCATTATCGATGGCGGCGGCGACGAAAAAGGCATCAAAGGCCGCGTTGCGCAAGTTCGCGCGCAGATCGAAGAAGCCACCAGCGACTACGACAAAGAAAAGTTGCAAGAGCGCGTGGCCAAGTTGGCCGGCGGTGTTGCACTGGTCAAAGTCGGTGCGGCGACCGAAGTCGAAATGAAAGAGAAAAAAGCCCGGGTGGAAGATGCATTGCACGCCACTCGCGCCGCGGTTGAAGAAGGCATCGTGCCTGGCGGCGGTGTCGCATTCATCCGCGCTCTCGGCGCTGCCTCGAAAGTAAAAGGCGACAACCCTGACCAAGACGCTGGCGTGAAAATCGTTCTGCGTGCCTTGGAAGAGCCGTTGCGCATGATCGTTGCCAACGCCGGCGACGAAGCTTCGGTCGTTCTTAACAAAGTTAAGGAAGGCAAAGGCAACTTCGGCTACAACGCCGGTACCGGCGTTTATGGCGACATGGTGGAAATGGGTGTGTTGGATCCGACCAAAGTGAGCCGCTGCGCGTTGCAAAACGCCGCGTCGATCGCCGGTCTGATGCTCACCACCGATGCGATGGTGGCTGAACTGCCAAAAGAAGAAGGCCATGGTGGCCACGGTGGCGGCGGTATGGGTGGTATGGGCGGCATGGGCGGTATGGACATGTAAAAAACTTGCCCGGCGGGGCTGTGACTTTGTTGCCTTCGCTTGCCGTACGATTTGTACTGTCTGCGCGAACGCGTCGCGTCACCGCCCCGCCGGATCAAGTTTTCCTACTTGATCCGCGGTTTGAAAATAAAACAACCCCGCTTTTTCGCGGGGTTGTTTTATTTGGTAGAACGTACCCAGACATATCCCCATTTCAGTTTGGTTCCCTCGCCCTCGGGGAGAGGGCAGGGCGGGGTGGCCTAAGGCCATGAGGGCAACAAGCCTCAAAACTTCCCCGCCGCGATTTGAAGCCAAAGGTTTTGATTCCCCCCAATTCCAAATTGTTTTATAATCTCGAATTAATTTTTTCGCACCGAAGCTACCATGGCAAATACCAAGCAAGCCGCTAAACGCGCAAAACAAGGCGAGAAACGTCGCGCCCACAACGTTGGTCTGCGCTCTACCTTGCGCACCGCAGTTAAGAAAGTCCGCAAAGCCATCGAAGGCGGCGACCAAGCAGTCGCGCTAAGAGTGTTTCAGGAGTCGACCAGCATCATCGACAGCATTGCCGATAAAAAAATCGTGCATAAGAATAAAGCCGCTCGTCACAAGAGCCGTCTGGCAAGCGCCATTAAAGCGCTCGCCGCTTAGTTCTTCGCCACTCGCATTTCCATGAGCCGCCCCGCGCGGCTCATTTCGTTTTTGCGCTCCCCAGCGCCGCTAACCCGCTACCACCGCGAGGCAGTAGTTCGAGGCCAGTCGCTAGCCTACGCGATGGCCTAGCGCCAAGGCGACCCAGTCCAGTCAAGGCATTGCAGCGACACTGTGTAAGCAATCCTACTCGCCGTCCGACTGCATTATTCGCGGGCCATTGACGCCCCCAACTGTCGCGGGTGTGTATACTTGCCGCGATGTCCCTGTGATTTTATTTCCAACGAAAGCGAAGACCCATGAGCAATTACTACGAATCGGAAGATCTCAAAAAATTCGGCAACATCGGCGAACACGCGAAACCCTTGGCTGACGAATTTTTCAAATACTACGGCATGGTGACCGGTGCCGATGGCGCGTTGACCAAGCGTGAGAAAGCGTTAATCGCGTTAGCCATTTCCCACTCTGAAAAATGTCCCTATTGCATCGATGCCTACACCACAGCCTGTTTGGAATCCGGCGCGAGCCCTGACCAAATGATGGAGGCCGTTCACGTCGCGGCGGCAATGAAAGCCGGCATTACACTTGCCCACGGGATCCAAATGCAAAATCATCTAAAGAAAATGGTGTTATAAAAAACAATCGGAGATTTCATGGCAGCAATCGCAGTCCTGAAGAAAAACGAAGCGCCCCAATCAAAGTACGATTTCAATCGATTGCTCGACGCGCGCGAACTTGACCTAACACCGCTCAGCGTCGATACACTGCAAGTTAACATCACCAAGCTGTGCAACCAAGTCTGTCGCCATTGCCATGTCGATGCCTCCCCCGCGCGCAAGGAAATGCTGTCCCGCGCCGGCATCGAACGCTGCCTTAAAATCTTGCACGATCATCCGCAAATCAAAACGCTCGACATCACCGGCGGCGCACCGGAACTGCATCCCGACTTCGATTGGTTCGTCACCGAGGCAGTTAAGTTGGGCAAACACGTCATGGTTCGGCACAACCTCACCGTCGCTTACGACGGCCATCCACAAACCGGCGCGAGCAAAGCGTATCTGCACGATTTTTTCGCTGAACAGCGTTGCGAAGTCGTGTCATCGTTACCCTATTACCAAGAATATTTCACCGATGCCCAACGTGGCGGCGGCGTGTTCCAAAAAAGTATTCGCGGATTGAACAAACTCAATTCGCTCGGCTATGGTATCGAAAGCACGGGACTCAAACTCAACTTAGTTTACAACCCCGTCGGCCCCTATTTACCCGCCGCGCAAGCATCGCTCGAAGCCGATTACAAACGCGAATTGAAAACGAAATTCAACATCGATTTCAACCAGCTTTACACCATCACCAACATGCCCATCAATCGCTTCAAACTGCATCTCGATAAATCCGGCCAGTACGAAGCCTACATGGATAAATTGCTAGCCGCGTTCAACCCCACCGCCGCCGCGAGCGTCATGTGCCGTAACCTCATCAGTGTCAGTTGGGAAGGCAAGCTCTACGATTGCGACTTCAATCAAATGCTGGAAATCGAAGCGGAAGGAAAGGCTGGAAAAGCACCGAGTATTTTCGATTTCGATTTCGATCAGCTCATGTCGCGACGCATTCGTTTTGACGATCATTGCCTTGGGTGTACGGCGGGTGCCGGATCGTCATGCGGTGGCGCGAC
>JBKJHT010000203.1:0-17518 GCA_046598945.1 Burkholderiales bacterium
CACTGAGGTCTGGGTCATCAGCCACTTAACGAGCGCCACGATGCCCACGATGATCAGTCCCCACACCAGCACCATAAAGATCCAACCCAAACCCATACCCCACCCACCACTCATGTCGTGCCACATCTCACCTCCAGGGTTATTTTTCGCGCCGCCAGAACATGAGAATGAATCGGTGTTTCCGAGAAAGAAGTCGGCGTAGCCAAGTCGCCCCGACTACGCCATAAATTCCAGCGCCGAGAGCAAGAACGCTTTTTCCATGCACCATGGAAGGTCCTCAAAATACAATCGCTTTGTCGGCCCACTGCGTCCAGGACGTGAGCTCGTCGAGGCTGCTTTTATGGGTCCCTTCGATAAGTTCCGAGTCGTTGATCGCGCGTGCGTCCAAACAACTTCCGCATGCGCCGACTTCTCCCCGGTTACGAACCACCCGCCCCAGCATGACTTCGATGTTGTAAAAACCTTCCGGCACTTTCTGGCCGCGTTTGGCGCAAGAAGCGGCGTCTCCGATCAGGAAAACCTTAACTACTTCGCCTTCCACCTTCGACGGGGCACCCGCCAAGCGCAGCGCGTTGTAACTGCGTTCGTTGCCGTATGGCGCATCATTTAAAATGAATAGAGTTTTCATTGCGTTCTCTTCTCTTTGGGCTGCGGCGGCACCGTCGTCGGCCGCCACCTCACGCACTCAAGACAAATATAACGCGGAGCACGCGGGTCGTCGTTGATCTAGGGAAACTCTGAATAAGTCCCACTGTCTATTTTCATAACAACGAATTCATTATTACGCAGATAGACGATAGGGGAGAATCCATCATGAAACAAAATTCGCTGTTTGTAACGGGGTTTCGCGGCAAGCAAGGTAAGGTTACCAAGCGTGAGAAGTTTTTGAGCGAGATGGATTAAGTCATTCCTTGGTCACGGTTGATAGACGTGATTAAGTCGCACTACCCGTCGGCGGGCAACGGACGCCCGCCGACGGGGTGGTCTAGGGCCATGGGGTTGGCGAAGATGCTGCGCATCTACTTTCTGCAGCAGTGGCGGGGCCACCTCCGGTGGTACAACCCGTCGGATCCGGCCGCCGAAGTGGCACTGTACGACTCCGAAACCCTGCGCCGGTTCGTCGGCATCGAGAACGGACAAGACACCATTCCTGACGAGAGCACGATCTGCTTGTTTCGGCATTTGCTCAAGGAGCATAGGCTGCCGGATCGCATCTTCGCTGAGGTGAAAGCGCTGCTGACCGAGCGCGGACTGATGATGAATGAGGGTACGATCGTCGATGGCCCTAGGCCACCCCGTGCCACCATCATCAACGCGCCATCGTCGACCGAGAACCAGAAGAAACAACGCGACCCCGAGATGCATCAGACCAAGAAGAGTAATCAATGGTACTTTGGTATGAAAGCACACACCGGAGTGGACAAGGATTCGGGGCTGGTGCACACGGTGGCGGTGAGCGCAGCCAACCCGCATGACAGCCAAGCGATGGATGAGTTGTTGCACGGTGAGGAGAATGCGCTGTGGGGTGACAGTGCTTATCAGAGCAAAGAGCGCCAACAAACCGCGGAAGACAACGGCCTGGCCTGGCATGTCAACGTAAAGGCGAGCCGCCACCGTGCGTTGACTGATGATGAGCGCGCACAAAACCGGGAACGCTCGAGGGCACGCGCCGCAGGGTGGCCTAAGGCCATCATTGAGCATCCGTATCGAATCGTCAAGGTGTTGTGGGGCCATGCCAAGGTTCGCTACAAAGGGTTGCTGAAGAACGCATTGCAATTCTTCACCCTGTTCGCGCTGGCCAATGTGCACCACGCGCGAAGAAATTTGTTGCCATCATAGGATAGGCGCCTGCGCAATCGGCGCGGTGACCTGAAAAAGATCAAAAATGGCTCGAAATTGAGCCCGCCGAAGCGAAACATCTAAATCATTGCTCTCGATAAAGATATTGGATGGTATGAAACACATTGACGTTAGTTGTTCAGAGCTTCCCTAACTATCGTTCGGTATGGAACCCGCTAACCTCGAATTTCTTTAAGCAACGCAACCGCCCGATCCGTCCGCACATCTTTTTCTTGCGCCATAATCTTAGCGATTCGAACGATTTCGTCACCCTTCGCACCCGCCGCGAGCGCGATGTTGCGCGCGTGCAATGCCATGTGGCCCCGTTGAATTCCTTCGGTCGCCAACGCGCGCAACGCGCCAAGGTTTTGCGCTAGACCAACGGCGACGGCGATTTCTCCCAATTCCTGCGCCGATTTCACGTCGAGAATTTTCAGCGCGAGTTGCGCCAACGGATGCGTCTTCGTTGCCCCGCCGACCACCCCAACAGCCATGGGCATTTCGATGGTGCCGACCAACGCGCCGGTGCGATCTTTTTCCCAGCGGGTGAGGGAGGTGTAGCGGCCGCCGCGGCAGGCGTAGGCGTGGGCACCTGCTTCGACTGCACGCCAGTCGTTACCGGTCGCGACAATGATCGGGTCAATGCCGTTCATGATGCCTTTGTTGTGGGTGGGGGCGCGGTAGGGATCGATCGCCGCTAGGGTGTAAGCGTCGAGTACGCCTTCGATGATTTCGGCGCCGCTGCGCTCGGGCGTGGTGAGCGCTTCCGGCGTCAACCGCAGACGGGCGCGCGCGAGACGCAGATCGGCTAGGTTCGAGATAATGCGCAGCAATACGGAACCGCCGGTGATTTTTTCCACCAGCGGCGCAACCGACTCGGCCATGGTGTTGACCGTGTTCGCGCCCATCGCATCGCGAACGTCGACGATCAGATGCATGACGACCATCGCGCCGCGGGGCGTGTCTTCAAAGACATGCACTTCGATGTCGCGGCAACCGCCGCCGAGCTCGATCAACACTTTGTCTCGCGTGTTGGCAAGCGCGATGATGGCGTCGCGTTGTTTGAGCAATGCGTGGCGCGCACTGCGGGGATCGGTGAGGCCGATCACTTGCACTTGCGCGCGCATCAGCGGCGCGGAGCTTGAGGTCTCGAAGCCGCCGCATCCCCGCGCCAATTTCGCCATGAACGACGCGGCGGCGACGACCGAAGGTTCCTCGACCACCATCGGCACCAATACGTCGCGGCCATTGATGAGGAAATTGCCGGCGATCGCGAAGGGAAGTTCGAATGTGCCAATGACATTCTCGATCATGCCGTCGGCGCGCTCGATGCTTAGGGCGCCGGGTTTTGACAGGAGCGCCTCTTCTTCGGCGGTAAGTGAGGCTGCGTTGACGATATGGGTTCGCCGCTGCGACGGCGTCAGCGCACGGAAATTGGGTAAGCGCGAATCGGTGGTCATTGTAATGTCCTGGTTGAGTAGGCTGTGTCATTGCGAGCGGCGCCGTGCTTGCCAGGCCCAAGGCCAGGGCTAGCCTACCGGGTGGCCTATGGCAAGGGCTACCGGTCATGGAACGGCATGCCCTACGAGGCACTATCCATCCCCTGGCCTAGGGCCATGCGCCTCTGGCCCTAGGCCACTCCGTCCAGGCACTGCATATCTAAACCGAAAGATAAAGCTGCTTCACTTCGGCATTCGCTTTAAGCGCGGTGATGGTGTCGTGATAGACATCGCGACCACGATCGATGACGACTGCGCGATCCGCAAGCGACAAACAAAAGTGAAGATTTTGCTCAGCAAGAATAATGGTCGAGCCGAGCTCACGCAATTTTTTAATCAGTTCGGCGATCTTCTGCACCATGATGGGCGCAAGGCCTTCGCTGGGTTCATCGAGCAACAACACGCTCGGATTGCCCATCAGCGTGCGGCCGACGGTGAGCATCTGCTGTTCGCCGCCGGAGAGTTGCCCGCCCATGCGATTTTTCAGCGGTTCGAGAAGCGGCAGCATGTCGTACACGCGGCGCAGGTTCCAGAAATCTTCGCCGTCTTTGCCGCGCTTGGCGGCGATAATTAAATTATCCTCGACCGTGTGTTCGGGAAAAATTTGCCGGTCTTCCGGCACGAAGCCCATGCCGGCGCGGGCGATCAAGTGCGCCGCGCGGCCTTGTATCGCCCGCCCGTGCAGATCGATGCGCCCGGCGCGCAGCGGCAGCAGTCCGGCGATGGCTTTCATGGTCGTGCTCTTGCCCGCGCCGTTGCGACCGAGGAGCGCCAGCGTTTCACCTTGGTTGATCGACAGCGACATGCCGAACAACACTTGGCTGGTGTCGTAAAAAACCTCCAGTCCCTGGGCGGAGAGAATACTCATACGACCTCCCCGTGGGCCACGCCAAGGTAGGCCTCGATTACCGCCGGATTGTTGCGAATTTGGTCGGGCGTACCTTGCGCCAGCAATTTTCCGTAACACAACACGTTCACGTATTGGGCGATGCGAAACACGATATCCATATCGTGTTCGATAAAAATCAATGTCAAGCCACCCTTCAGCCACAGACGATAAACGGTGTCGATCATTTTGGTGCGTTCTTCCGGACCCATGCCGGCGATCGGCTCATCGAGCAATAGCACTTTCGGTTTCATCGCCAATGCGAGGGCAATATCCATCAACTTTTGATCGCCATGGGAAAGATTGCCGCTGACGGTTTTCGCTTTTGATGTCAGGCCAAGCAACTCCATGGTTTCGTCGGCGCGCGCGCGGGTTTCCGCCATCGGAAAGCGACGCATGAGGTTAGTGGATTTTCCGGCGGGTGACATCAGCGCGGCGCGTAGCGACTCTTCGACCGTTAGCGTTTTAAATAATTTCGCCACTTGGAACGCGCGGCCGATGCCCTTGGTCACGATCTGCGCGCTCGACATTTGCGTGATGTCATCGCCTTCGAGCAGCACTTTGCCGCTATCGGGTTTAAGGGCGCCGGAGATTAAATTGAAGAACGTTGTTTTGCCTGCGCCGTTCGGGCCGATGATCGCGGTCAACGAACCTTGCGCAAAATCCATCGATATGTTTTGCGTGGCCGCGACGCCGCCAAACGATTTGTTGAGGTGTTGTACGCTCAGAGAAATCGTATTCACGATGCTTCCTTGCCGAACCAACGCCGACCTATTTGCTGGAAGAAATCGGCGATGCCGCGTTTGAACCCCAGCGTGAATATCAGCACCGCGATGCCCAAGGTCAAGCCGTGGTATTCGGTAAATTTGGTGATCAAGTCATTCAATGAAAGTAGTACGATCGCACCAACAATGGGGCCGATAAACGTTTGTATTCCGCCGATCATGATCATGATGATGGCGTCGCCTGAGGTGGTCCAATAAGCGAATTCGGGAAACGCGCCGGAGACAAACAGCCCCATCAAGATGCCGCCGATACCGGAAAAAATGCCGGCGATGACAAACGCTTTTAAGCGCACTTGCCACACTTCGATGCCGAGAAATTTCGCGCGGTCGGCGTTGTCGCGCACCATGCGCAGCGTATAGCCAAACGGCGTTTGTAGGATATGGCGCATCGCCAGCAAACACGCAATCAACACGAAGCAGGCAAACCAGTACATCTGATTGTGATCGGCCAAATTAATACCGAGAAATGGCGCCCGCGAAATGCCGCCCACCAAACCCTGATCGCCGCCCGTGAGGGATTGCCAGGAGATGATGATGCTGTGGATCAACATCTGAAATGCCAGGGTGAGAAAGCTGAAATAAATTTCTTTCAGCCGTACGCAGATCGCGCCAATCACCAACGCAAGTAATGCGCAAAATGCAACGCTGCCGAAAATTGCCAAGGGAATCGATGCGCCGGTATTTTGCATGATGAGTCCAAAGGCATAAGCCCCACTGCCAAAGAACATGCCTTGGCCGAATGACACCATGCCGCCGAAGCCAACCAGCAGGTTCAGCGCCGTTGCGAAAATGCCATACGCCGCCATGCGAATAATGAAATCCAGCAGCACGCGCGACGGCAAAATGAATGGCAATGCAACGAGGATCGCCAAGGCGATCAGCCCGATCAGGAGATCGCGGCGGAAGGTGTAGGCGCCCATCAGCGGCTCTCCTTACCCATGATGCCGCTCGGCTTCACCAGCAAAATGATCACCATCGCGGCAAACATGATGCCTTCAACGAATAACGGAAACCCGATCGAGCCGAAGGAGCGTACCAAGCCCATCAATAACGCGGCGACCAGCGCGCCGCTGACGGAACCCATGCCACCGATCACCGTGACGATGAAAGATTCGATCAAAATCGAGAAGCCCATGCCCGGCGACATCGAGCGCACCGGCGCCGCCAGCGCACCGGCCATGCCGGCGAGCGCGCCGCCAAGCGCGAACACGGATGAATAGATCAGGCTGGTATTCAGACCCAACGCGGAAGTCATTTGCGGATTCACCGCTGCGGCGCGAACAATTTTCCCGATTTTGGTTTTCACCAGGACATACCACAGGGTAATTGCAATGGCGGCGGCTGCACCGATTAGGAACAAATAGAATGCAGGAATAATTCCGCCGCCGACAATAAACGGCGGCATCTGAAACATGGGCGGCATGCCCATGGCCTGAAACTCGGGACCCCAAACGATCTTGACTACGTCGTCGAGGATCAACACAAACGCATAACACACCAGCAATTGCATCAATACATCTTGGCCATACACGCGGCGCATGAAGAAGCGCTCGAAAATAACACCGAATAGCGCGACGCCGAGCGCGGCGCCGACGATGGCAATGGCAAAACTATCAGTGATGCGATAAACCGTGAGCGCCATGTAAGCGCCCAGCATATAGAACGAACCGTGGGTAAAGTTGATCACGCCGAGCACGCCGAAAATTAGCGTGAGGCCGGCGGCGACCAGGAACAACAGCCCGCCGATGATCATGCCACTGGTGGATTGCGTCACCAGGCAAGAGAGTGAGGTGAAGCAAGAAATTAGGGCCGTTAGGTCCAAGGTGTTTCCCCTGTTATAAAGCGAAAACCCTGGGATTACCAGGATTTCTGATCACTTAATTTTTTGTGAAGTCGCGCTAATTAACGCCAGGCCCCTCATGCAAAGCCTTTGCGTTTCTTCCACGCCGCTTCGAGTTCAAGAATTTTCTTCCAATCGCCAGCCTGAACTTCAGGCACAAACGGATCCTTCGGAATCGTCACACCCCAGCCGATCGCATAGCCCACGGCGGTTTGATCCTCCGCGCGCATGGTGATGGTGCCGTCGGCGCCAAACGGCGAATTGATTTTCATGCCGCGCAATGCATCAGACAATTTCTTGGTATCGGTGCTGTTGGTTTTTTTCATTGCTTCCGTCAGGAACTGTATGCCGACCGCCGCTTCCCAGGACCAATTGGTCGGATACTCTTTATATCTCGTGAAATAGGCATTGCCCCATTCCAAGTTGGCTTTGTTACTAGGGAAGGTGCGCAAATAGCGGTTACCGGAATGGATGCCGGGCGGTAGATTTTTCACTGCCGTCAGGGCAGTGTAGTCCGCCATATTCACGGCAAAAAATTTCGTGTCATTGAACAACGCATAAATGCTCGACTGATCGATGAACGACGTTAAGTCACCGCCCCACAAGGCCGAATACATAGCCTGCGGTTTCGCCTGCAAAATTTTAGTGATGACTTCGGTGTAATCGGGCTGGAACAGCTTCGGCCATGCCTCGGCGACGATTTCCACCTCGGGATTAAAGTGCTTCAGAAATTCGACAAAATCCGCCGTGGCATCGCGGCCATAGGCATAGTCCGGTGAGCAGGTCACCCAGCGTTTCAAGCCCTTTGCCTTGGCAATCGCCGCGGCATAAGCGCCACCGACGATGGAGTCGTGTACGCCTTGGCGCCCTGAGCGAAAGGCATTGGGAATGCGAATTTTCGGATCCGCGGTAAGCGCCGAGGTTTCGGAAAGATTATGGATGCACAGCACGCCCAAATCGCGCGCGACCTCGTGTACCGCAAATGCCCCGGCGGACGATTCGCAGTCGAAAATAATTTCGCAGCCTTCACTGGTGACAAATTCGCGCGCGATGCGCGCCGACTCTTCCGCCTTTCCCTTGGAGTCGCGAATCACCATCTCGATTTTGCGGCCGCCTAAACCGCCGGCAGCGTTGAATTTTTCTACCTCCATCATCACCGCATTGCGTGCCGAGGTGCCGAGTTGCGCCACGCGGCCGGAGAGGATCGTCCCCATGCCGACCTTGATCGGCTTAGCCTGCGCGCGGCTGATCATCGGGAAACCCAATGCCGTCGCGCCACCGATCGCGGCCGCGGACTGCAACACACGCCGACGATTTTTATTGATGTTCAAAAGTTGTTTCGCCATAGTTTTTCTCCTAAACCCTACAGATAAATTTTCGGCGCGTGCTGTTCACCTCTGCCGCGACCCCTTACGTTTCGCAATTCGTTGGAACGCATGCCGCTACTAACGCCCAACCAACTTGCTGGGCCGACCGCCGGCGACAATGTTTTCGTCGCAGCAAATTTACCCATGATTTCTTCCGCCTAGAACGCGAGCGAGTTTACCACGAACACCGCGCCGATGAACGTCTTGGAGCAGATCGGTAGGCGCGAATCGAGCATGCCCAGCCAGGCGCCGCGCCCAGTTTGGCTGGTGCCGATGCATGGCCTGGGAGCCAATATCCAGGGGCTGGCCTACTGGGTGGCCTTGGGCCAGGGCCTTGGGCCAGGGCCATGCGCCTACCAGGCCACCAACCCAAGCAAATGGTGGCGACTGTGGAATGTGGTACGATTGCCGTGGAGTAACAGGTTAGTAAACCAAAATCGAAAACCGGACGTTGGGACGTACACGTGTAAGGTAACGCCCACAGTTGTTTCCGAGCATCTTAACGATCCCGACCCACAAGGAGATGTTACCCATGAAGTTTCGCCGAATTCCCTTTGCTTTGGGTGCGCTGGTCGGATGCGTTGCTGTGCACGACGCCGATCCGATCAAGATCGCGGTGATCGATCCGTTGTCCGGCCCCTTCGCGAACGTCGGCGAGGCGATGGTGCGGCATGTGCAAATGGCCGCCGATAAAATCAACGCCGGTGGCGGCGTGCTAGGCACGAAGTTTGAGATCGTCGCGCTGGACAGCAAAAGCAATCCGCAAGAAGCGCAACTCGCCCTGAAACAGGCCGTCGACCAGGGCATTCGCTATATCAATCAGACCAACGGCTCCAATGTCGCAGCAGCGCTGATTGAAGCGGTAAACAAACACAATGAGCGAAACCCCGACAAAACCGTGCTGTTCATGAACACCGGCGCAGTCGATCCCGCACTCACCAACGACAAATGCAGTTTTTGGCATTTCCGTTTCGACGCCGATGCCGACATGAAAATGGCTGCTCTCACGGATGCTATTTCGCAGGTCAAGACCATCAAAAAAGTTTACATCATCAATCAGGACTACGCCTTTGGTCAGGCGGTTTCCAAGGCCGGTCAAGCGATGATGACGAAGAAACGGCCTGACGTGGAAATCGTCGGCAATGAACTTCATCCGCTCGGTAAAGTGAAGGACTTCGCACCCTACGTCGCAAAAATTAAAGCCTCCGGCGCCGATACGGTCATTACCGGTAACTGGGGTAACGACATGACGCTGCTAATCAAAGCTGCTCGCGATGCGGATTACAAACCGGGCTTTTATACTTACTACGCCGGTGGTCTCGGCACGCCGCCCGCGCTGGGTGACGCCGGTATCGGCCATCTGAAGCAAGTGACGCAGTGGCACGCCAACATCGGTGGCGAAAAGGCGGCAAATGGCCGTCAAGCCTATGAGAAAAAATTTCCGGCGGCGAAAGAAGACCTGTTCTTCACCACCCATCGCATCGCGCTGGAAATGCTAGCCAAAGCGATGGAACAGGCGAAATCCACCGACCCGGCCAAAGTAGGCAAAGCGTTAGAAGGCATGAAAATTGATGAAGACGCCGGCGAAGTTTCCATGCGCGCCGACAACCATCAACTAATCCAGCCGTTGTTTATTTCGACCTATGCCAAGGTTGACGGTAAAGACGTGAAATTCGACGTGGAAAGAACCGGCAACGGCTTTAAAACCGACCGCCGCATCGAAGGCAAAGACACGATAATGCCGACTACTTGTAAAATGAACCGCCCGTCTTAAAAGAACGTCCCCTCTCCCGTTGGGAGAGGGCTAGGGTGAGGGAAAGCCGACGCGTATCCCTCACCCCCCACCCCCTCCCTGAGGGAGAGGGATAACAAAAAATATATGGAATTTCTTTTAACTTCGTTACTTAACGGCCTGTCCTACGGCCTTCTGCTCTTCATGCTGTCGAGCGGCCTCACGCTCATCTTCAGCATGATGGGCGTGTTGAATTTTGCCCACGCCAGCTTTTATATGCTCGGTGCGTACTTCGCCTATCAAACCAGCCAATGGCTCGGCTTCTGGCCGGCGCTCATCGTTGCACCGCTAATCGTCGGCGGTGTCGGCGCCTTGATTGAGCGTTTTGGCTTGCGCCTGGTGCACAAACACGGCCACGTCGCGGAGCTGCTGCTGACCTTCGGCTTGGCGTATCTGATTGAAGAAATCGTTCATCTGATCTGGGGCCGCGCAGCAGTGGACTATAAAATTCCCGATGCGTTGGACTTTCACGCGTTCAGTATTTACAGCACCAAATATCCCGCCTATCGGGTTTTCATGATGGCCATTTCCGTCGGCATGCTGGTCAGCCTCTATCTGGCACTGAAGAAAACCCGTGTCGGTCTGATCATTCAAGCCTCACTGTCCCACCCTGAGATGGTGGAAGCGCTCGGCCATAACGTGCCCCGGGTGTTCATGTTGGTGTTCGGCGCCGGCGCGGCACTGGCGGGTTTGGCAGGTGTCATCGGCGGCAACGCGTTCGTCACCGAGCCCGCCATGGCGGCGGCGGTGGGCAGCATCGTATTCGTCGTCGTCGTATTCGGAGGCATGGGATCTCTCGTCGGCGCGTTCATCGCGTCGCTGATCATTGGCATGGTACAAACCTTCTCCGTCGCGCTGGATCATTCATTCGCCTCGTTACTCGCACCGTTGGGCATCAACCTCGCGGCAGATTCCGCATTCGCGTCGTTAACGATTGCGCAAACCGCCCCGGTCCTTCCCTATTTGTTAATGGTATTAATGTTGATCGTGCGGCCAAAAGGTCTCATGGGCACGCGGGAGACATGATGGAGATTCAGCACAAGAGAGCCAGGGCCAGGGCTACCCCGTCCGAGCATGCATGGCTACGAGCTGGTAGCCATGCGCCTTCTGGCAATGTCCTTTGGGGCTTGCAATGAAAATGAATAAGCGCTGGCTTGCTTGGCTGGTCGCGGCAATCGTCGCCGCGATATTGCCGTTAGTGTTTAAACAGAGCTTCGCCGTATCGCTGTTTTGCCAAATGGGCGTGAATATCATTTTCGCGTTGTCCTACAATATGTTGCTCGGGCAAACGGGATTGTTGTCGTTTGGTCATGCTGTGTACTTCGGCCTTGGAGCATTTTTTAGCATCCACGCGCTGAACATGATCGGCGCCGGAACCCTCGGCATGCCGGTTTCATTGTTACCGCTAATCGGGGGCTTAACGGGATTAGCGTTTGGCGTGTTGTTCGGCTACGTGTCGACCAAACGTTCCGGCACACCGTTCTCGATGATCTCGTTGGGTATCGGCGAATTAGTCGCCGCCTGCTCGCTGATGTTCACCGCATTTTTCGGCGGCGAACAAGGCATATCGAGCAATCGCGTCTCGGGCGCGAAGACGCTCGGCATCAGCTTCGGCCCGCAGATCGAAGTTTATTATTTGATCGCAATCTGGGCGATGCTGTGCGCCGCGCTGATGTACGCCCTCACCAAAACACCGCTCGGACGCATGGCCAACGCGGTACGCGATAACGCCGAGCGTGCGCAATTCGTTGGCTACAACCCGCAGTTCGTGCGCTACTTCATTCTGATTCTCGCCAGCGGATTCGCGGGGGTGGCGGGTGGTTTGTCGGCGATCAATTACGAAATCGTCACCGTGGAGAACGTCAACACCACGACATCCGGTTCGGTGCTGCTAATGACCTTCATCGGTGGCGTCGGCTCGTTTTACGGCCCGATCATCGGCGCAATTCTGGTCACGTTTTTACAAGTCGCGTTGTCCGGTTACACCAAGGCCTGGCTGCTGTATTTCGGATTGTTTTTCTTGATCATGGTGATGTACGCGCCGGGCGGCATCGCCAGCTTGATCGAACTTCACCGGCCCACTTGGAAAGCATCGCTCACGCGCAAACTCGCGCCAAGTTACGCGCTCGCCGTGATCGCTGGATTGATTGCGCTCGCCGGCCTCATCGGCCTGGTCGAAATCATCTACAACATTAAGACTGCGGCGGGATCGGGAACCGAAATGTCGCTATTCGGTATCAAATTCGATGCCGCAAACAACCTACCCTGGATGATTAGCGCGGCGTTGCTGATCGGCGGTTTGTTGCTACTGCGCGCTGTTGCGCCGCGAGTACGCGCGAGCTGGGATGACATCACACCGGCATTGCGCGCGAAGGAGGCCACATGAAATCAGACCTCGCGCTGTCGCTCAACGACGTGCGCAAAAAATTCGGTCAGACCGCGATCATCAATGGCGTGAATCTCGACATTCGCATAGGCGAGCGCCATGCGGTCATCGGCCCCAACGGCGCCGGAAAATCCACGCTGTTTAATCTAATCAGCGGGCGCTTCCCCGTTTCCAGCGGCAGTATTAAGTTACACGACGAAGAAATCACACAACTGCCGACCTATCAGATCAATCGCCGCGGCTTGAGCCGTAGCTTTCAAGTGACGAATATTTTCGCCAAGATGTCGGTGTATGAAAATATTCGCTGTGCCGTATTGTGGTCTCAAGGCTATAAATATTCTTTTTGGCATCGAGTGTCCAAGCTCAGGCAGGTCCACGCGCGCTCAGAAGAAATCCTGGAAAGCATTAACCTCAGCCACCGACGCGACTCTTTAGCGGGCCTACTTTCCTATGCGGAACAGCGCGCCCTGGAAATCGGCGTCACCATCGCCGGCGGCGCGGAAGTTATTCTGCTCGATGAGCCGACCGCGGGGATGAGCCATTCGGAAACGGATTTGGCCGTAGCTTTAATCCGCAAAGTGTCGGAGGGCAAAACGCTGGTCATGGTGGAACACGATATGGGCGTGGTGTTCAATCTCGCCGATCGGATTTCGGTGCTCGTCTATGGCGAAGTCATCGCCACCGGCAAGCCGGAAGAAATTCGCGCCAACCCGCGCGTACAAGAAGCGTATTTGGGAACCGCCGCCCATGCTTGAAACTCGCGATCTGCACGCCTACTACGGCAAGAGTCATATTCTGCATGGCGTCGATTTGCGTTTGGCAAAAGGCGAAATCGTCAGCCTGCTCGGACGCAATGGCGTCGGCCGCTCGACCACCATCAAGGCCATCATGGGCCAAGTCGCCGCCACCGGTTCGATCAAATTCAACGATCAGGAACTGGTCGGCCGCAAAGCGTTCGAAATCGCGCACCTGGGCATCGGCTATGTCCCCGAAAATCGCGACATTTTCCCGACGCTCACGGTTAAACAAAACCTCATTCTCGGCGAGAAAAACGCCAACAAAAACCCGCGCTGGAGCATGGAAGATATGTACAACCTCTTCCCACGCCTGCGCGAGCGCGCCGACACGGCAGCGGGCGTGCTGTCCGGCGGCGAACAGCAAATGCTGACGCTATGCCGCACGTTGATGGGTGATCCCGATCTAATCATGGTGGACGAGCCGACGGAAGGCTTGTCGCCGCAAATGGTCGAACACGTATCGCGTTTACTGGAAGAAATCAAAAATCGCGGCATCGCCATTTTGCTAGTGGAGCAAAAGCTCACCATCGCACTCAATATTTCTGAACGTCTCTATGTAATGGGACACGGTAAAATCGTGTTCGAAGGTACGCCACAAGCCTTGAAAGACAACCAAGCCATTCGCAAGGAGTGGTTGGAAGTTTAGCGGTTTGGGGGATTTGCGGCGTTTGTGTCCTACAAATCTTGAGATCGCAGGTCGGATCAAGGCGTGAAACGTAGAATCCCCCACAGCATACTGGACAATCTAAACACCTGTCCTAACCCGCCGCAACGCGATTGCCTGCCTAGAAACAACCCATCTGTTGGGTTATAATTTTGTATGCCCACCGTCCTGCGGGTTGCCGGTTATCGCGTTGTCGTATTTACCGATGACCACCTACCGGCCCACGTCCATGCGATCATGCGCAAGATCTTTGACGCTGTCTGCGAAAACCAAGATATGTCGCTGGCAAAAAGGGAGAAAAATACATGGTTAATGGGACGATCGACGACAAAGCATTCACTACTCAGTACAGCGCCGCCACCCGAGCCGGAAAAAAGGCGGCCGCGACGGAACCACGCGCAGTGGCGGCCCGGTATCTGCGCGCCAGTGGCCGTTTGGCCATTGAGCTAACCAATGGCGCAACGGTATTGATCCCCGTGCGGCTGTTGCAAGGTATGAGGGAAGCAACCCCTAAACAGTTGTCCAATGTGTCAGTGGTTGGCTGCGGCTATGGCGTATCGTGGCCTGACCTCGATTGTGACTTTACCGTTCCGGGATTGGTATTGGGTTTGTTCGGTACAAAAACGTGGATGCGCACCCTCGCCAAAGCGGCGGGCCGCGTCTCGACCCCGGCCAAAGCGAAAGCCGCTCGCGAGAACGGCAAGAAAGGTGGGCGGCCGCCTATTAAAGAACGAGCGGCTTAGTCACAGGAATGTAGATTCAATGCCGCGAATCGGATGTCGCTAGAAGCCGCATAGATATTGCCTCACAGGGCAGATGGCCGGGATATCGGCGCCGCTACTTGCTTGCAGGCCAATACTTCAAACGCTACTGCCAACAACCACGTGAGCGTTGATGCTTGTACCGTCGATCGGTAGAAGCTGAGACGCGATCGGACAGACCGTTTCGGATAGGCGCCAGGGGACTCGCACCGCTTAGTGAGCGGATTGCAGTCGCCGACCCACTGCCGCCCGTCGAGCATTCTTAAGTACAAGGGCAGGTATCAGAGAGGAGCAGTCATTCAACGATTAGGTCAGCAGCGTGCATCAGCGCACCCGCTGCACTGAAATGTTAAGCGCTATTCTCTTTAACTCACTTTCATATGCCTCATACTCACCCAGATAGGAGCGCATCAGGCTTTTCCAGAGTTTCCCGTGGTTGGGAACAGAGAAGTGGAGTAGCTCGTGGACGATCACATAGTCCCAGAGCTCGGATTTCAGGTCGGGCAGTTCGTCGCTGAAATTCAAATAGCCTGCAGTAGAACACGACGCCCATTTGTTGCGCATCGGCCTCACACCCAGCCAGATGACCTTGACGTTAAGTTTGTCGGCCCATTGACGGACGCGCTGTTTGAATCTGCTTTTGTGATCGATCGCCTTCATCGCGCTAAATCCGATCCGCCTTCTCCAGCAGGGTAAACAACGCATCCACCATGGTCGTCACCTGGTCCAGGTTGTCAGTTTCCGCGAAGATGGCGAAGGTGACTTTCTTCCTGAGCTCGCGCAGCGCGTTCTCGCTGCGCTTCCAGTTGGGGAACTCCGCGAAGGCGTGCCGAATCTTGAGGCTGACGCCCTCGGCGTTCTGAATCTTCGCGTCAAGCAGGCTGCGGTAGACAAAATAGGTCAGGCCATCGAAAGACTTTTCGGCCTGTTCCTTCTTCCGGGCTTCGTTGCCTTCCACCTCGAGCAACAATTCGGCCAGGGCCTCGGCAGTGCTGGTTTGGCGGTCCTCGAAGCTCTCCTGCACAGCCCTCGCCCGTTCCGCCATGGCGATGAGGTACGGGTCGTCGCTGCTTTCCTCAGCCAGTTTCTCAATGCTTTTGATCAGGTTGATGACTTTGGTGCCGTCACCACCACTCTTGTTTTTGATCAGCTCAATGGTATCGCCATTGATCGCGATAATCTCACCCAGACCGCCCACGCCATAACTGCCCACCTGTTGCTGGACCATCAGGTTGGTCTTGCGCTGAAAATCCCGGTCCACCATCACGGTCTTCGTGTAAGCCTTGCGCACCACTTGATAAATGGCGGAGAGCGTGACGTAATCCGCGATGAACGGCCGCAGGAACGCATCGGGAGAGATGATCTCGTAGAGCATCTCGATCTCCTTGTATTCCTTGAAGAATGCCTTGCGCCGCTCCGGGTCACGGAAGTGCTCGATGAGGGTATCGACGTCCTTGTCGTTGAAGTCGTGTTCAACCAGGCCGAGGTAGTCCGGGGCCGTGGACTCCATCTTGTTTTTGAAGAGCACCTTCAGCAGCTTGAGGTCCTTGACGATGGCGTTGATCTCGTCGCTGTCGAAGGCCAGCGCCTTTTCCAGCTTGTCGAAAACGCCGACGAAATCGAGTACGAAGCCGTGCGGCTTCACCATCTCCTGCGCTTCGTTCTCGTAGGGGCGGTTCACTCGGGCGATGGCCTGCAGCAGGGTGTGGTCGCGCATCGGCTTGTCGAGATACATGGCGTAAAGCACAGGTGCATCGAAACCGGTGAGCAGCTTCTCGGTCACGATCAGGATCTTCGGCTGCTGGTCCAGCTTGCCGAAGCTCTTCCGGATCTGCCGCTCTTTCTTCGGGTCGAGGTGAAATTCCTTGAGTAGCTTGGAGTCGTTGTTGCTGCCGGTGTAGACCACTTCGGAATACTCGGGCGGCAGAAATTGATCGAGCGCGTGCTTGTAATGGGCGCACGCTTCGCGGTCGACGCCAACGAGGAAAGCCTTGTAGCCTAGCGGCTCGACGTTCTCGCGGTAGTGCTCGGCGACGAACAGCGCCACCTTCTGGATCCGCTCTTTGCCTTTGAGGAAGTTCTTCAGGTTCACCGCCCGCTCAAGGATCTTGTTCAGCTCCTCGATGTCGGCAACGCCCTCGGCTTCAGCCAGGGAAAGAAATTCCTTGTCCAGCGTCTCGTGCGGCACCAGCATTTCGTTGGGGGCGAGCTGGTAGTACAGCGGCAGCGTAGTGCCGTCCTCGATGCTGTCGGCGATGGAATACTTGTGCAGGTAGCCTTGGTCATCCTCGCAGCCGAAGGTCTTGAAGGTGCCCTTGCCGAAGAGGGTCTTGTCGACCGGGGTGCCGGTAAAGCCGATGAAGGTCGCGGTCGGCAGGCCGGCCATGAGGAAATTGCCGAGGTCGCCGCCAGTGGTGCGGTGGGCTTCGTCGATGAGCACGTAGATGTTCGAGCGCGTGTTGAGGTTAGCCGGCATATCGCGGAACTTGTGGATCATCGTCACGATGATGCCGCGGTAGTCGTCACGCAGCAGCTGGTTGAGCCGGGCGATGCTGCTGGCGTGCTCCAGATTGCCGAGGCCGAGCGCGGCGAGGTTCTTCAGCATCTGGTCTTCCAGCTCGTTGCGGTCGATCATCAGCAGGACGGTCGGCTTGTCCGCCTCGGGCGCACGGAAGAGCCGCTCCGCCGCCGTGATCATGGTGAAGGTCTTGCCGCTGCCCTGGGTGTGCCAGACGAGACCACGGGTGCGTTTGGGATCGAGGGCGCGGCTGACGGTCGCCTCCACCGCGCCGGTCTGGTGCTGGCGCAGGATGTATTTGTTCAGCTCCTCGTCCTTCTCGGCAAAGACGATGTAGTCCTTCAGGAAGGCGAGCACCTGCGGGATAGCGCAGAAGCTCTTCAC
>JBKJHT010000077.1:0-24601 GCA_046598945.1 Burkholderiales bacterium
GGTGAGAAGGCCGACCGATGCCAACGCTCAAACGACAGTTTGGCGGGTACCGCCCGGATTGGCAGTGAGCTTCAATGCTGTGTAGATTTTTTGTTGCGCCGGCTCAGGCCGGCTGGCTTTTCTGACCTGCACGGTGCGGCCATCGCGGCGCTGCAAGGTGGTGGTGTACGCACTTGGCTCGAGAGCGTGTTGCGTAGCGTCCCCCAGGCCTCGTCAATGCCGTGGGCCTTGAGTTGCAGGCGCAGCGTGTGGACGAAGTAGTAAGCCAGGACGCTCACGAACAAATGGCCTTCGAGGCGACGCTCGATTTGATGGTGGACCGGGCGCAGCCCCAAGTCAGTCTTGAGCGAGCGGAACACCGCTTCCAGGTTGGTGAGCATGGAATAAATCCGCCACAGCTCGGCGCCGGTCGGCTCCGTCAGCGTGGTGCGTAAGCAATAGACGCCAGGATGGGTGAGCGCGGAGCCAGGCTTTGGAGTCTTGCGCCAACTGATTGCAGTGACGGTCTTGCCGGATTCGTCCCGCGTCATGTCGATCGCATCATGTTGAGCGGCGCGGGCGTATTTTTCTCGGGCGCGACCGATTCTCTCGTGAAGCTGGTTGATGGTCGCGAGCGCGGCATGCTCGACTCCCACGCTACGCGGCCGAATCTGCTCCAGCGTGCTTAAGTCGACTTCCTGAAAGCGCTCAGTGGCATCCGTCGGGTCGGCGCTGGCATCCTGCTGCGCTTGCCGGGCAATGAGCTGCGCCGCGTAACGCTGTGCCAGGCTCTCTACGGCGTTCGGACAGCATGGGGGCCAGCAATGAAGCCTGACCGTCTAACAGTTGATCGATTCGGGTAGCCAGGGCAGGCCACTCGGTTTGCGGCAAGTCAAAGTGAGTCCCCAGGTTGAGGAGCGTGCGTTGTTTGACCGCCTTGCCCACGCGAGCCGCGGCCACCAGACGATAGGTGAAGTACGCTTCCCCGCTATGGCGGTCGCGGGTATTCGTGCGGCGAATAAACATTACCCAAAATTACCGCAAACAGCAAGCGGAAAACCAGAATACGTAAAATATTATGGCACTACATTTCGATCTGATCGGCCACCCCTAGCAACCACGCGGGTTTCCACCAGGACCGGGGTGCAAATCGGGGGAAACGGCCAACATTTGGCAAAGATGAGGCTAGGA
Organism: Burkholderiales bacterium; assembly: GCA_046598945.1. Lineage (GTDB taxonomy): Bacteria > Pseudomonadota > Gammaproteobacteria > Burkholderiales > JALYOK01 > JALYOK01. Next base: position 1,171 of record JBKJHT010000077.1, read on the forward strand.
AGTCTATTTTTCCGTGGCGCTCAATGTGAAACGGGAAGCCGAAGTGCAGCGGGTCGTTGACCCGGGCACAATCTGTTTTTGGGGCGCAGTTCGCTCGCTTTACCGTTCGGGCCGACTCCGATATCGCGCGCAAACGAGTGCCGACTGATAACAAAAGTAAATGCTATTGGCCGCTTTGAAGGCGACGCGCAATTGCTAGGAACTGCTGAGGACAGCGACAAAATTCGCGTTGAATCAGCAGACTAAACTCTGCGGCAGCGCAGCATTCTTTCGTCAAATTTCTCCTCGTGTGTGGCACATCTTTGGTTCGCCTGCCGCACGCTATTGACTCGAAGCGAAAACATTGTTACAAAAGCACCGGAAGCTCACAAAATAACAAAAAACCAAGGCCGCGAATGAGCATGTTAGGCCGTCTAGCGATCCTAGAGAACTTGGTTCAGGGAAAGTAGTTGTCTAATGGATGTTTATTAGTAGTCGCATTCTCACACAATATTATTTTTAGGAGGTAGTCTATGAAAGCACTTAAGAAGCTTTCTTCTTTGCCCATTGTTCTAGCTCTGGCTGCTCCCAGCCTGGCCCTGGCCAATGCGGACTTGGAGAAACTGATGGCCAATCCGAAGAACTGGGCGGCGCAAGCCGGTAACATGGAAAACCATCGTTACAGCCAGTTAAAGCAAATCAATAAAGCCAATGTCAAGAACATGAAAGTCGCGTGGATGTTCTCCACCGGCGTTCTGCGCGGCCACGAGGGTTCACCCCTGGTGATTGGCGACATGATGTATCTGCACAGCCCATTTCCGAATAAAGTGTTCGCGATGGATCTGAACACGCAGAAAATCGTGTGGAAATACGAGCCGAAGCAAGACCCGGCTGTGATACCGCAAATGTGCTGCGATACGGTTAACCGCGGCCTGGCCTATGGCGACGGCAAGATCATTTTGCAACAAGCCGACTCAAACTTGGTCGCGTTCGACGCCAAGACCGGTAAAATCGTTTGGTCCGTCAAGAATGGTGATCCCAAGCTTGGTGCGGTTAACACCAACGCGCCTCACGTATACAAGGACAAAGTCATTACCGGTATTTCCGGCGGTGAGTGGGGCGTGCGCGGTTATATCAGCGCTTACAACTTAAGCGACGGCAAAATGGCATGGCGTGGTTACAGCGTCGGCCCCGATGCGGAAATGTTGATTGATCCGGACAAGACGATGACATGGGCCGACGGCAAGATGGCGCCCGTGGGCAAAGATTCTTCGCTGAAAACCTGGCAAGGCGATCAGTGGAAAATCGGCGGTGGCACCACTTGGGGTTGGTTTAGCTACGACAAGGGCGTCAACCAATTCTACTACGGCACGGGTAACCCCAGCACCTGGAATCCTTCGCAGCGTCCCGGCGACAACAAGTGGACCATGTCTATCTGGTCACGCGATGTTGATACCGGCAAGGTGAAATGGGTTTATCAGATGACGCCGTTCGACGAGTGGGATTTCGACGGTATCAACGAGATGATCCTTGCTGACATCCCCATCAAAGGCAAGAAAACCCCGGTTCTGGTTCACTTCGATCGTAATGGCTTCGGCTACACGCTGAACCGTCACAGTGGTGAACTCCTGGTCGCTGAAAAGTTTGATCCGGTCGTGAACTGGGCTACCCACGTCGACATGAAGTCCGGCCGTCCGCAAGTGGTATCGAAGTACTCGACCGCGCAAAACGGTCCGGATGTCGACAGCAAAGGCATCTGCCCGGCCGCGTTGGGATCTAAAGACCAGCAGCCCGCTTCCTTCAACCCACAAAATGGCCTGTTCTACGTGCCGACTAATCATGTCTGCATGAACTACGAGCCGTTCAAAGTTGAATACACCGCCGGCCAACCCTACGTTGGCGCCACGTTGTCCATGTTCCCGGCGCCTGGAAGCCACGGCGGCATGGGTAACGTGATTGTGTGGGACGCCGCCAAAGGTAAAATCGTCCAGTCCAAGCCCGAGAAGTTCTCGGTCTGGTCGGGTACGCTCGTCACCGCCGGCGGGCTCGCCTGTTACGGCACTTTGGAAGGCTACTTGAAGTGCGTTGATAGCGCCAACATCAACAAAGAACTGTACAAGTTCCGCACCCCGTCCGGCATCATCGGCAACGTGTTCACCTATGAGCACAAGGGCAAGCAGTACATGGGCGTATTCTCGGGCATTGGCGGCTGGGCCGGTATCGGCATGGCAGCGGGCCTCGAGAAAGACGCCGACGGCCTCGGCGCCGTCGGTGGTTATAAAGAACTCAAAGACTACACCGACCTCGGTGGTTCTTTGACGATCTTCTCGTTGTAATATCGAAGCAAAGCACTACTGCTAGAAGGCGGCATCCCGGTTTCGGGATGCCGTTTTTTTTGATGAAAGTCAGCGCACAAAAAATAAGGAAACCGGAAGAAACACGCTTTCCCGCGTAACTATTTTCCAGAACATACGTTAATACTATTGCTCAAAATTTGGTTAAGGAGTCTAAATGAAACTGAAGTTATTCATCGCGGCGCTGATAGTCGCGTTTGCTGCGCCCGTCATGGCGGACGGTGGTTCCGACAACAGTGACGGATTGATGAAAGTCGCGCAGAAAAAGAAACAGAAACGCAAAGGCAAAGCCGCTACTGCGACTGCAGCCGGTGCGGCAGCAGTCGCTGCCGGCTCAGCGACAACCGCTGAACCCGCGAAATCCGAACCGTCCCCACACGCAGCAACCCCTGTGGCCGCTGAAGCAGCCAAACCCGCCTCGAGCGAAAACGTCGTGAAGACCGATCTTTACACCGTGGTCGACGGCACCAAGGTTGATGCTAAGACACTGGATGGTTTTAAAATTTGGCGCGCTGCCGCGTGCGATCGTTGCCACGGCGCGAACCAGGAAGGCATGGTCGGCCCGTCACTACTTGAAAGCATAAAGAAACTAACCAAGTCGGAATTTGTCACAGTGCTGAAGGACGGCCGGTTGGAAAAAGGCATGCCGCCCTGGAATACCAACGACCAGGTCATGAAAGGCATGGACAATCTATATGCGTATCTGAAAGGCCGTGCCGACGGCGCGATTACCAAGGCCAAAGTCACGGCGATGGAATAGTGGCTTGTACCCTGACAGGATGATTTAACGAATGGTTTCTCGAATTGTTGTCGTACGACGATTCACTACCGCGGCCTTGGCCGCGGTAGTTTTATCTATCTCGCCGTTCTTAACTGCGCACGCAGACGAGACAGACAGGGTCTTGCGCGTTTGCCAAGACCCGAACAATTTGCCCTTCTCCAATACCAACGGTGAAGGAATCGAGAATAAACTCGCTGAATTATTTGCCAAGAAGCTGGGTTGGAGACTCGACTATTTTTCCTTCCCACAACGCATGGGTTTCATTCGTAACACCATCAAATTCAAGCTACCTGGCACCAACTATCGTTGCGACATCATCATGGGGGTGCCATCGGGATTTGATCAAGTCGCAACGACCAAGCCCTACTATCGATCGACCTACGTGCTGGTATTCCCGAAAGGCAAAGGTCTGGATAACGTCAAATCCAAACAAGATTTTTTGCAACTCGATCCGAAACAATTGAAGAAACTGAAGATCGGGCTTTACGATCGCTCGCCGGCATCGCAATGGCTGTCGCGGCGCGGGTTGCTGGAACTAGCCGTGCCGTATCGCATGATGAATGCCGATCCGAATCAATACCCCGGTGAGATCATCGAGAAAGATCTCGCGGCGGGCAAGATCGATGTGGCCATTGTCTGGGGACCACTGGGCGGCTACTTCGCGAAAAAAATTAAGGAACCCGAATTAAGCATCGTGCCGTTGACCTCGGAACCCGGCGTGAATTTCCAATATGAAATGGCCATGGGTGTACGTTTCGGCGAAAACGAATGGAAAGCGCAGGTGGACAAATTCCTCGACCAGAGCAAGCCCGAGATCAACGCCATTCTGCGTGAATTTTATGTGCCGTTGCTCGATGAGACCGGCAAGCCGCTTCCGTAACGTCATCCAAATCCGCACTCGGATTTTTCCGGCCCAAGCTTAATCACCCGCCCATGTTTCGTATATCCGCCCTCGTTCTGGCACTGTGTTTGAGCTGCGCCGGCCACGGCCAAGGGCTCGACCGAAGCGTCTTCATCCGCCTGGCAAGTAGCTTGGTGAAGATCGAGGCGCTGGCGGCCGATGGCGCCTTGTCCCTCGGCACCGGCGTAACGATCGCGCCGGGGCGTGTGGCGACCAGTTGCCACGTCACGCGCAATGCGGCAAACATCACCATGCTGCGCGGCGGGCTGCGCTGGCGCGTGGTCGGCCAACTGGCCGATGTCCCGCGTGATATTTGCTTGCTCCATGCACCACGCCTGGATGCGACGCCGGCGCCGGTCGGCAAAGTATCCCGATTGAAGCTGGGGCAGCAGGTATGCGCAATCGGCTTCGAAGGTGGCGTGGGCATTCAATTCCGCCAAGGCCGCGTCACTGCGCTGCATCGTTACGACGGCAGTAACGTGTTGCGCTCCTCCACGCCGTTCACATCCGGCGCCAGCGGTGGCGGCTTGTTCAACAACGCCGGGCAACTGGTGGGCTTGCTCACCTTTCGCCAGCGCGGAACCGATGGCAGTTATTTTTCCGTGCCCGTCGATTGGCTCAGCGCCGATATGGCCGACAACGCGCGCTATTCTCCCATCGCACCGCTCGAAGCCAAGTTGAAGGCATTTTGGCAACACAGCGCGGAGTCACTGCCCTATTTCATGCAGGCCAACTCGTTGACCGTCGATCAGAAATGGGTGCCGTTGTTGCAGTTGGCCTATCGCTGGGGGAGCCTCGACAAGACCAGCATCGAACCTTGGATCGCCCGGGGTAGCGCTTATGAAGGCCTGGCGCGGCCGGGCGATGCCATCAAAGCCTTCGAGGAAGCGCTGAAACGCAACCCCGATTCGAACGAGGCCTGGTTCGGCCTCGGCCACGTTTATGCAAAACAAGACGACGCGCAAAAATTCCAGCGCATGCAACAAAATCTTCAGCGGCTGAATCCGGATCTCGCAGCGGAGCTCGCCAAGGAGCAGCCAAATAAACCACCGCGACCTAATCAATCAAAAAGCTAATTATGAATCCACTTCGTCGGCACGTTTTTTATTCCATTAGTGCGCTTGCGCTTTTCGCGGCAAGCTCATTCGCGCAGCAAGACATTTCCGACGCCGAGAAGCGCGTCTTCATGACCGACCATTTGAAGAACGTGGCGCCCGCGACCACCCTCAATTATCAATTCACAAAATCCGGCGCGCTGGAAACTCCCTTCGAAGATAAAGTCAGCCTAGCGGTAAAAGCGCCGAATGCAGGACCGGGGAAAAACTGTCATATCGATTTTTTGAGCGGTGAAAATCAATTCAAAGGATTGCCTGAGACCATCGAAAACGCAACCGGCAATCCAGTCATCCTCGCTTTTCTCGAACGCGACTTACGCGAAATGAAACGCCTCACCAAAGGGCAACCGAATTACTATCGCAAGCGCATCCGCATGGCCCTGGCGCAGAAAGCCGAAGCAAGGCCGGTAACAATCAAGTTTTCCGGTAAAGATGTGGCGGCTAAAGAAATCGTTCTCACGCCCTATGAGGACGATCCTGCTCGCCCGCGTTACGAGAAGTTCTCGAATAAATCCTATACCATTACACTGTCGGACGACATTCCCGGTGGTTTGTACAAAATACACAGTCGCATGAACGAACGTGCGAGCAAGGCTACCGCAACGGTCAAGCCGATGATTGAAGAAACGTTGGTTTTTACTGGGAGCAAGAAATGAATTATTCACGCGTATTGATTGTTGCCCTAGTCCTGGCGTTGTCGGCCAGCGCATTCGCCGCGAAAACGAAAGTAGCCAGAGCCAAGGTCAATAACTACCCAACCTTGGATCGCGTTCAATACGTGTTGGAATGTGCTCAAAATTATCCCGACAAAGTGCATCAGGAAATGATCTACAAATGTTCCTGCGCCATCGACGAGATCGCCAAACAAATTAGCTATGACGATTTCATCAACGACTGGACCGCATCCAAAGCCATCTCGATTGCCGGCGATCGCGGCGCCATTCGCGAACATCAAATGGTCAAAAGCATGGTGAAGCAGTTCAAGGACGTTCAAGGGAGTGCGCAGAAAACCTGCCTGTTTAACTAACGCGCCATTTACTTTGAAAGTGTCGTCGCTCCGGCTATTTTGCTTTTACCTTGCGTCGATTGCGCTAGCAAGCGCCGCGCCGCCTGATGCGGTTAGGGTCGCCGAGAATGTTTACGCGTTTATCGGTGAGGTGGGCGATGTCGCACCGGCTAATCGTGGCCGCATCGGCAATTCGGGTTTTATCGTCGCGCCGGAAGGCGTTGTTGTCGTCGATACGGGTGTGTCCTATCGCCACGCCGAAGCAATGGCGCGCGCGATTAAGCGCATTAGCAAGCGTCCGATTCGCTTGGCCATCATCACTCACGCACATCAAGAATTTTTGATGGGCGCATCGTACTATCAGCGACAAAAAGTTCCAATTTTGACGCACGGCAAGACCGCGCAATTGATGCGATCGCGCTGCGAAAACTGCCTGCATCATCTCAAGGAATTGCTCGGCAAAAAAGAAATGCGCGGCAGCCAAGTGGTCGTCCCGGATCAACAAATCGACTCATCTGAGTTCGTCAGCGTCGCCGGCATCACGCTGGAATTGCATGTTCTCGGCTGGGGCAACACATCCGGCGACATAGCGGTATTTCATCGCCAGTCTGGCGTGTTATTCGCCGGCGGCCTAGTGGATATCGGCCGCGTGCCGGAGCTGCGCGATTCCCACCTCAAAAACTGGCAGGCAGTGCTGCGAAAACTCGAACGTTTCCCCATCAAGCAAATCGTCCCTGGCCACGGACCCAGTGCCGATGCCCGGGCCATTCCCGCGTTCGCCGCTTATCTGAGCGCAATAGAGCGCAAAGCGCGCGAGTTGTACGATGAAAATGTTTCATTGATTGACGCCGAAAGCAAAGGCGAACTGCTGGAGTTCCAGGACTGGCGACTGTATCGGGCACAACATCATAAAAATATCCATCGCGCCTATTTGCAGATCGAACAGGAAGATTTCGAGCGGTAGCGAAGTGCCTCGGCAAGCGTGGTGTGCGCTTCGCCTCGCATCGAGATTATTTGACGATGGCGCGCTAGACCTGATAAAAACCAGTTTGGATCAAGCTGAACAATAATATGTTGAGGGGTATTGTTGGTGAACCGGGATTACGGATGTTGAAATTAGTGCGATACGCCTAACAAATATCCGTGGCGTTGGCATTGTTGATCGTCCCGGTGCTGGTCGCATGGGGTCTTCCGCCTACTGTCACGCTGCCGCTCGACGGTAAACCCGTTGATCTGATGGAAACGGGAAGACTATTCCAACGTGGCGAAGCAACCTTTCCAACCTCGGCGCATGAAATTCCACAGTTAGTCGGTCAAATTTCGCCGGCTGAAAAAGTAAGTTTGTTCGGCGGCAGCTACTGGATTTACGCCGTGGTGCGCCACACAATGGCGACAAATCGGTGGGTATTTGACCCCAACAACAGCTTAATCGATCACGTCGAGGCCCGCATCTACGGGCCGGGCGGTAGCGTACAGCAAGTGCTTACGGGCTATCGCCATGATCACCAGTACATGCTGCACTACGGCAAGTCGATGACCCTACAGCCGAACGTCGACTACCAGGTGCTCATTCACTTTTCCAGTCCTTACTTTGCATCCATCCCGCGCTTCGAGGTGTTGCCGGAGGCCAGCTATCGTCCAACGGTTTTGAGCGATAATCTTTTGATCATCGGCTGTCTCGGTGCGGTGGTCTCTTTGGCGCTATTCAATCTCATGTTGTTTGCGTCCACCCGAGACAAAGGCTCACTTTATTACGCCCTTTATCTGATCTCGTTTGGGATCGGCTGGGCCTTTGTTTTCCATATCCCCGCCCAACTATTCGGCATTCGAAATTTATCGCTGCACTACATTCCGTTTTTCTTGATGCCGGTCGCAAGCGCGCTGTTTTGTCTTGATTTTCTCAAGCTGCGAGAGAATTTTCCGCGCCTTGCGAAGATGTGCATGATGGCTATCGTCGTTTGCCTGGTTTTGTTGCCGATCAACTTTTTTGCGCAAAAATACGCCCACACAATCGCGACGATCGTGATCAGTATTTGGTTGCCGCTGGCCATCGTCTGCGCCCTGGTTGCTTGGCGCAGCGGCTATCGGCCGGCGCGGTTTTTCGCGTTAGCCTTTGTTGCATTGCTCATCCCCGGCGCCTTGATATTGCCCGCAAATCTTGGCTTGATAGACGATGTCGTGCGCAACTCCGAAATATTTACCCTGGTGGGCGGCACGATTGACGCAATCCTTCTCGCCTTTGCGTTAGCCGACAAAATAAAGCTGCTCGGGCTGGAAAAGGATAGTTATCTGATGCGCCTTAACCATGCGCTCAAACTCGCCCGTACGGATTCGCTGACCGGCATCGGCAACCGCCATGCTTTTGACCAGCAGTTCGACCAAGCGCTTAAGATTTCGTTTATGGAAGACGACGAACATCAGCCGATGCTGATCTTGGTGGATTTGGACGGACTTAAACTCATTAACGACCAACACGGCCACTCGCGCGGCGACGATCTGCTGCGCGCGTTTGCCAAAGCCCTTGATGAACTCAAAATCGATCATGTCACCAGCTATCGTTTAGGCGGTGACGAGTTTGCGATCTTGGCACAAAAAGGCCATGAAGCCCTGTTGCGTGAAAAACTCGAAGCGATCGAGCGTTCTTTGGGCGGTCATGGATTTAGCGATTCAGGCGTCAGCTTCGGCATCGCCTTCGCCAGCGAACTTAGCAGACCCGGGGACGTATTCAACGCCGCGGATCGACGCATGTACGAACACAAAGCGATGAAAAAAATCGGGCGCCATCCGGCGCTTCAGCCAAATTAGCCGTCCCGCCCAGAGCCGCATGGCTCTAGTCCACCCCGTGGACATTGGATCGCCTTGGATCACTTGTTCCTGACACGTTGTCTTGGCGGCCGCGTAGCGGCGTGGCCTAAAAACCACCTTCGCCTTTTATCAAGACCGGATAGCCGCTGATGGCGCGTGAAGTTTGCATGCCGGCCATTGTCGCGGCCTCAACGCAACCGGCATTTAGCCCGGTTTTGATCCAATCTCCGGTGAGATAGAGATTCTTGAAACCCGAGCCATCGGTATCGAGTCGATACTTGCTACTGCCGACCACAGAAATAACGTAGCGTTCCGACGGATCAATGTTGGCGCGCCAGAACTGGCTATCAAAGCGTTGCTCGCCGGATCGTTCCGGCGGCGCCGCCAGCCAGTTCCATTGGAATGAATTTCCCGTTGTCGCGTTCGGCCACAGGGCGTAAATCTGGTGCGTGAGTTGATTCACGGCATCGGCTTTTACCTGAGCGGCGCATGCCGCAGGGAAACCATAATCCGTCGGGGGCGGAAAATTCCTCATCGACATGGCGCTGCAAAAGTACGAAACATTTTTCGGCGCCGTCGCGGGCGGCCAATCTTCCCGAGGCAGCAATTGATCCATCGGCGCCCATGTGTCGAATGGCTCCGTGAAGCCACTCAGCACCGGCGCTTGGCCATCCTTCGGCCAATCGCTCCAGCCCAATTGTTCAACAGATTGAGTGAGCCAGACTTGATAGGCTTGCGTCACGACGGCCTTAACATTGTCCGCAGTCGCTTTTAACGGCGTACTTCGCGCGAGCAACTTGGGACAAAGATGGGGCAGGGCCGCGACCGAGATGCCGAACACCACTTGGTCGAAATCGACGCCTTGCTTGAGCGCGATGCTCGGTAGCGGAGCGCCGAATCGCTTCTGGTAAATCGCCGGCCAATCGCTCCAGAAAGATTCCAGATTGATGTCGTTCGCTTGCAAAAGCTGCGCTTGGTCGGCCGCGATCAATTGGTATTTCGGTTCGCTCGGCCAGCAGTCCAGATCTTTGACCGTTACAAAAGGATCGTAGTCCGCGGACGTTAGCGACACTTGCTTAGTCATGCGAATCTCACCGATGGTATCGCCATTCGGAATCAACTCGTCCACCTTATGAAAAAATTTGAACTTCACACCGCGTTGTTTCAACACCTGGTAGAGCGGCGTAAATACGGTGTCGCCCATGCCGGCCTGCATTTTCCACATCATGCCGCCCTCGTAGGCAAACGCGACTTTGAGCATGCCACGAAGCATCGTGCCCGCTTCGATGTTGGGCTTGGTGTAATCGCCATCCTCATAGGCGAATACCAAATCGTAGAAACCGCGCACCGGCGCTGAGTGCACGGTGTAGGTTGGGTTGGCGCCGTGTTTGGTCAGCCAAGCGTAAAAATCGATGTCGTTGATCACGTCGAATCCGTGCGTCAACACACCATCATCCAGCATCCCCTTGATCGTGGTGATGCCTAGGTCAAGCATGATGAAAAGCCGCCGAAGCTTGTCGTCGGCGTCGAGTTTATGGGCGACTTCTTGGTCCAGCCAGCGCCTGATCCCAATCAACGCCGCGTGCAATACCGGATGTTTGCCGCCCTGGGGCGATTCGAGCGCTTGCGGCAACTGCCGCACCAACGCCTCCAGCGTTCTGATCGTCGCGACGATATCCCCTGCCACCTCACGGATCTCGCTAGTTAAGCGATGCAACAAACCAGCATGCTCGACCGATGGCGCGATCGGCGTGCGATGACCGAGCTGATGTTCGGTCAGTTCACCGAGCAATTGCTTGATCCAGTCGTAAACCGTGACCACTATCTGCCACAGCGTAATTTCTTCGCTCGATGTTCCCGGCACGCCAGGTTTGATCGGCGTGTCCACGGGCCAAATCTTCCACTGGTTGTCGAAGAATTCCGTCAGCGCGACAAAATGCTGCGCTTTGAACGCATCCTGCCAGGTGCTAAGCGGCGCACCTGGCGGTCGATTCAGCAAACCATAGGCTTTTTGCATCAGCGCGAATGCATTCTCATAAAAGCCAAACCAAATGTGCAGCCCGTGTTCCTCAATACGTTGACCCTGCTTCGCGTTGCGACCACTGGCGCCTTTGCCGCCAAGCCGCCATCCCATTTGATAGAGCGTAATATCGTACCGGTTTTGCCAACGCGGCTGATCGGTGAGGTAAAACGCCGCAGTCATTGCGCTCACGCCACCGCCGAGGATGGCAATTTTCTGCGGTTCAATTTGTGAATTGTCGACCAGCTCCTCTCCTTCTGTTACGGAAAAATCGAAGTTCACATGAAACGGCAGGATCGCCGGTTGCGCGCCAAGCGTGAATCCGAGCGTTTGGTCCAACGGAAAACTATCGAACTTGTGCAAATCGCATTGATATGGGTAACCCAGCAACTGCACGCTGTGTATGGCGTCGACTTGCGCGGGCGCGGCAACAATCGCTTGATACACCGCTTTGACGCCACTGCTATCGGGGAATTGTTTCAAAAAGATCTGCTGCACTTGTGGCTTGAATAGAAGCTTAAGAAACTTCGGTAATTCCGCTAATTCCAGATCGACGAGATCGGGTTCCGATTTTAGGATCGCGAAACCTTCTTCCAGCAAGTTCAAGATGCTTTTGAGCGGGCGATGGACGCCGTTCGTATTGGTCGCCGTGACTTCCAGCAACGGATGCATCGCGAGCTGCGTCGCCGGCGAAAACGGCTCGAATCCTTTCGCGGCAAGCGTGAAGTTAACGGGATCGGCGCCGCTGGCGGGCATGCTGTATTGGCATTCGTATTTCGGGAAACCGTACAGCTCGCGACCGTTGATCAGCGCCATGCAATCGTTAACCCAAATATGAAACGGGTAAGCGAAGATTTCTTTGACCACCGGCGTGCCGTTTTGCTGCTCAATCTGCGCGACCATTATCCAGGTCACGATGTCCGTCTCTTCGCCCCAGCCTTTGGCTTTATCAACCGGGTTGGCGGAGTTGGCGTGGTTGACGCGCGTGAAGGTCAGCATGACGAAGGGCGAAAATACCTTGAACTGCATGCGCCCCGCAGCGACAGCATTCAATGTCGAGTCAACGGACTGCTGCAGTTTTTTCAGATCGCCCTTAACGAAAAAACCGTACATCTCGGAATTGGTTAGTTTCAGTGGCGAATGCATCATCACATTGCCGCCTTGATAAATGTAATTCGGTCGCTCAGCCATGCTGTTACATCTCCCTTTCAGATGAATAGTGCATTACAAATTTATTTGCATGCATGCCTGGAGAGCCGGATTCAGCCTTGCTTTTGGCATGGCATGCCGCGACAGGCAAGCTGCATGCGCCTGCTGGACATGCACTCGCGACCCCATAGGGCCGCGCATGTTAAACGTTTTTAGCGGTTGGTAAACTAAGAAACGGTGAAAACCGTTTCGCTCCCCCAAGAAGAGGAGGCCTAATTATTGAGTTTCCAGAATACCACGAGTCAATTTGATTGACGCTACTCGCGTGCGGAAAATAAATTCTTTTTGACAATGGCATGGATACCCCAATTGCCATCGACTACTTGCGTCACGCCAAAATCGACGCCGACGGACATCAACGAAATCGCCTCGTCTTCCGTCAAACCTTGCGTCGTCATAAGGAAATGCCGCATCTTGCGGAAGGCATCGCGCATCGCCAAATCCAATGACGATTTCTTGAAAATTTGCCGCTGCGACTCCGCGCCTAATTCCGCGAGATAGTTAGCAAAACTAAATCCATGCAACACCCATTCGTCCTGGGTTTCCAACAAGGGATAGCTGAGATTTTCCAACGGCGTGCCCTTGGTTTCGGCGGCTTTGTGCAAGATCAACTGAAACGTTCCCGTGAGCGAACATTCGATCGCGGTGCCGCACAGCTCCGAATCCCCTTGCGAAGCATGGGGATCGCCAACCGAGAACAACGCGCCGGCAACGGCGATCGGGTAATACATCGTCGCACCCTTGCCAATGCGCCAGTTATCGACGTTGCCGCCGAAATTACTCGGCGGCGTGGTCGTCACCATATCCGCTTCGGCGGGCGCGACGGCGATCACGCCAAAGTGCGGGCGAATCGGCACGCGCACACCCTTGAGCACACCGTGATTCTCGGTGATGGTCGCGGGATTAACGGGCAAACCGGGATAGTCGATGGTGGGATGAACGATGCCGAACGGGTCGGTCTGCGGCGTCCAACGATAGTTGTACACGGCGCGCGCCCAGTTGCGTTCGCCCTTCGTATCCAATTCGTAGATGGTCACGACCTCGCGCTGCTTCGGCTCTTCGATCAAGTCGTTGTATTGAAAGCCCCACCAGGACGCTGCGTTGCTACCGAAACTTTTACCGCGATGTTGTGTATTGCCGCTCGGCCGCGGGCGCACGTCGATGATTCGGACTTCGAGTACGTCGCCAGGCTCCGCGCCGGTCACGGCGATGGGCCCGGTGCAAATGTGCGATCCCCAACCGGCGCCCGCGCCATTCTTCGCATCCATCGCGCCCGCGCCGCGGCGATCAATGGTCTTCTTCGCTTTGTCCCAATGGTAGATTTTTTCGATGCCGGCATCGCCTGTCACCATGCGCGCGACGTCATCGCCGGCGCGGTGGGTGACCGTTTCGATGGAAACGAAGTCCCCCGATTCGACGCTAACCAGCGGCTTCAGGTTTTTGCTGAAGTAACCCCAGTGGACGGTCTCGGGCAGCGCTCTGACGTGGTAGTGCGTTTGCGTCGGTATGCCGCTTTCCGCAGCGGCGGAAACTTGGCTCACGCCCATGGACGCCGCGCTGCTTCCGGCCGCAATAGCGGATTTCAAAAACGTTCGACGCCCTACGTTCCGCGATGGTTTTTCCGATTCTTCACTTGCTGACATGATGTTTTCTTCATCTGTACCGTTCGCCGGAGCTTATCCGCTCCGGCGGGTTGTTCGCAAGTTTAATAATCTACAGGATTAGGTTTCCCGCGCTGAGAAAATACTCTTCTTGATCAATGCATGCACGCCCCAGTTGCCGTCGACTACTTGCGTCACGCCGAAATCGACGCCGATGGACATCAGCGAAACCGCTTCATCTTCCGTCAGGCCTTGGGTGGTCATCAGGAAATGCCGCATCTTGCGGAAAGCATCGCGCATGGCGAGATCAATGGACGATTTGCCGAATATCGCGTTCTGCGCTTCGGCGCCGAGTTCTGCAAGGTAGTTAGCGTAGCTGAAACCGTGCAGCACCCATTCGTCTTGGGTTTCCAGCAGCGGATAGTTGAGATTTTCCAGCGCCGTGCCCTTCAAGTCGGCTTTCTTGCGCAAAATGAGTTGGAAGGTGCCGGTCAACGAACACTCGATTGCGGTGCCGCACAATTCCGAATCGCCCTGTGAGGCATGCGGATCGCCCGCCGACAACAACGCGCCGGGAACGGCGACGGGATAATACATGGTCGCGCCTTTGCCGATGCGCCAGTTGTCGATGTTGCCGCCGGTATAACTCGGCGGAATTGAATTCACTTCGTCCGCTTCGGCCGGCGCGAGGCCGAGCGTGCCAAAGTGCGGGCGAATCGGTACGCGTACGTTTTTCAATACGCCGTGATTTTCTTTAACGGTGCTGTGATCGACCGGAATGCCGGGATAATCGATGGTCGGATGCACCACGCCGAACGGATCGGTCTGCGGCGTCCACCGATAGTTGTAAACCGCTTTGGCCCAATTGCGCTCACCGCTGGCGTCGACTTCATAAATGGTAATGACTTCGCGCTTCTTCGGCACTTCGATCATGTCGTTGAAATGAAAGCCCCACCACGCGGCCGCGTTGCTGCCGAAACTTTTGCCTTTATATGATGTGTTCGCGCTGGGCCGTGGGCGCACATCGATGATGCGCACTTCGAGAATATCGCCCGGCTCCGCGCCCTTCACTGCGATTGGACCGGTACAAATGTGCACGCCGTAACCGCCACCCGCGCCAACCTTATGATCCATCGGCCCGGCGCCGCGTTTGTTTACGCCCTTCTTGGTCTTGTCCCAATAGAACACGCTTTCGGCGCCCTTGTCGCCTTTAATCATGCGCTCGAAGTCGTCATTGGCGTGATGCGTTAACGTTTCGAGCGTAACGAAGTCGCCGGAATCGACTGTGACTAACGGCTTTAGAATTTTACTGAAGTAGCCCCAATGCACCGTTTCCGGCAGCGCACGAACGTAGTAGTGATTTTTTTTCGGTGCGCCGGGATCTTGAGCGGCAGTCATTTGGCTCACACCCAACGCCGCCGCACCACCCCCAGCGACGGCCGCGCCTTTCAAAAATTTTCTGCGCGATGGATCAGTCGTTTTGGATTTCGGCGTTTTTTTGCGGAACAGTTTTGTTGCGGACATGGTTGCTCCCTGGTGGAAAATTATTCTCGAGGAAATGCAAACGCAATTGACGTGCCATAAAAATTTGTCCGGACGAATGGCTGGAGAGGCTTATCTGGAGCGGCTTTCCAGGCTATTGCGAATTGAAATCGAAATGATTCGGCGCACAAGCGTGGTGCTCACCCGATATACGCGCACCACCAACGTGCAGAAGAGCAAACCTTATCTGCATGAGTCGTGGCTTGATCTGGTACAGAGTCTCTGACTGCCATCGAACCGCAATCGTGCGCTACTCGGCGTGATTGCCGACACTCGGCCAGAATCGATCCATGCCTTCGCGTCGGCGACTGGGCGTACGCCGGGCAATCTGTCGCGCACGCTGCGAACCATGGAACGCTATGGCCTTGTTCGCCTGCACAAAAGCGAGCGAGGAACCGTCAGGCCGGAAGTCCCGTATCGGGATGTGCAACTCGAAATGAGTCTTTCGAGTACCTGAACTAATTTCATCGCCACATTCTTGCGGTGGTGGCGAGTTGCTCCGCACAAAACGGTGTTTTTGCACCCTTGGCGAGTGTAATCCTTATGCACTTTTTTACTGGATTCGTCGTGCATATTGGCGAACAGGCAGGCATCGCGCGCGCCTAAGCCATTGTCAATGGCGCCCCACGACCACGCCGTGGTCGTGCCGCCACGCGCCGCATACTCCCATTCCGATTCCGCGAGCAAGCGATAGGTTTTTCCGTTTTTTTTCGACAGCCATGCCGGATAAGTTTTCGATGCCGCCCAGTCGACATTGATGACTGGCCGATCCGGCGCGTCCCAGCGCGTCGTCGTTAGCCTGTTTGCACCCACTGTCGGCGGTACAGGCATCCTATTGATCAAACGTGACTTCAAATTTTCCGACGGCGAATGGCTGGGCAATTTTCACTACGTGCTCGGGTTTTTCGTCGGGATGGCCGCTTTCTTTAGTATTCGAGCCCATGGTGAATTCGCCCGCGGGCACGACGATCAATGCGGGACAGGCATCGCAATCTTTGATTTCCTCGGCGGCGTGGGAAGCGGTGGTAAAGAAAAGAGTGGCGGCAAAGCTTATTGCCGTGCTTAATTTCATTGTCAAAAACTCCCGGCGGTTAACGATAGTGGCGCGGATTGCACGAGCCAGGGTGCGGTGCCTGCGCACAATTCTGTTGGGTGAGTCAACCAAGCGCGTGCCACTCTATGTCGAGAATGATCGCCGCGAAAAGCTGCGGCCAACACGTTTATATCTGGCATCATGAGTCGGCCGCCTGCCTTTTCCAGCAAAGCCAGCCCGCTCTCAGCCTTTCCCGATCCGTGCTTTGCGCGCAGTCGAAAGCGTGTTTCCGAATCGAACTCGGCCAACATCAGCGTCGTCATCTCGTCTATCAGACGATTAAGCGGTGTGCCGCGACTCTTGGCCAGCGCTTTGAGTCGCCGGTGCTTTTCGTCGGGTAAGCGACCAGTAAGTGCTGACATGTCATATCTCTTTCAAGAAGGTTCCGGGAGACGCGATACGCAACTGAGGAAAACGCAACTGCATGTTCCGCAGATGACGTAGATTTCGCGTCACGATGAAATCCGCCTCACCGGCCACAGCAAGCTCGACCAGATGGTTGTCTGCCTCATCCGGCAGATTGGGTCGCCACAAGTAATAAACACGCGTCCATTCGCAACAGGCAAATAATCCCTCGAGTCGATCAGGGGGCGGAGCGCGCAACCAAAATGTCACCGGTTCGTCGTTGACCACGCTGACTTTCATGTCGGCGCCGTAGCGCCCCAATTGCACGATTGCGTTGCCTGTACGACGAGATACGCGAAAAGTCTTTCGCCGATGTCCGGCGCGTTGGTGGGCGTGAAGTTCGGGCGATTGCCGTTATTGGAATTCTGCGTTTGAGTCTTGCGGCGCACAACAACTTGATTTGGCCCGATGCATGCCTTATGCTAACTTTGCGCCGAGCCGTCTGCACGGCGTAACTAGCCAGACCGCGCGAACCAGAGGTGGGGATCACGACGAAACACCGCCCTTCGCTGAGCCTGGCTTCATGTCACACTCGTAATTCATTTGGAGGAGAACACTAATGAAACGTACGATCCTGAGCCTTACCGGCGCCATCTTTGCCTCGTGCTTTTTGGCTTTGGCCGCCTTCGCACAGCAATCCGATTCGAAGCCGCCGACGAATGTGGTTAAGTTGCAAGTCATAGATTCCAATTGGATGCCTTGGGAAATGTTAGGGATCCCGCAGATCAACGCGAAGATTCCGGTTAAGGCTCTGGGATCTGATCCGGAAACCGGCATGATGGTCCTGAAGGTTCGCTATCAGGCTGGCTTCACGAACACTTGGCACACGCATCCCAACGCGCACGGCATGTACGTACTTGATGGCGTCCTCAAAACGCACGAAGGTGAGCACGGTCCCGGCAGCTTCGTGTGGTTCCCTGAGGGTGGCTGGATGCAGCATGGGGCCACCGCGAATAACGACGTGACCGTCTTGTTCATTACCAACAAGAAGTTCGGCATTAGCTACCCGTCGGATCCCAATCTACCCTACCCGATGCACAAGTGAACTGGCGCGCTGATCGGATGAACTTCTGACAGACTGCTCTGAAAAAGAGGCTCCGTTGGTTGCGTGTACTGTGGCCTCTGCGTCGCCGATCGCTAAGCATCTGCGGTGCTGCCGAGCACCTGGCACATGTATCGATTCCGGCAGCAAAATCAAGCCACGGGCGCTGCGCCTTATCGATCCGGCGGCGCGACGCGCAGCCAAAATGTCACCGGCCCATCATTGACCAAACTCACTTTCATATCGGCGCCGAAGCGCCCCGTTGCGATGCGGCTGTACCTGAGCCGTGCCTGGGCAACAACATAGTCGAATAATTTTTCGCCTGCGTCGGGTGGCGCGGCCGGTGCGAAGCTCGGACGATTGCCGCTATCGGTATCCGCCGCTAATGTAAATTGCGGCACGAGCAGCAAACCATCCTTTGTATCGCGCAACGACAAATTCATTTTGCCTGCCGCGTCGTTGAACATGCGATAGTTCAGCATGCGCTCCAGCAAACGATCGGCCTGCGCGGCCGCATCGTTTCGTTCGACGCCGATGAAGACGAGTAGGCCCGCGCTGATCTCTCCGACCATCTGGCTATCGGCGGTGACTCTCGCATGACTGACTCGTTGCAACAGGGCGATCAACGGAATCTTTGACAATTATTGGACTGGTACAAGTGTATCAGGGGAATTTCGAACTTAGCGCGATCACCGCGCTCCAATATCCGATACTACTAACAAACCGCGTCCATGGACCTCAACACCATTCAAGCGTTAGTCTCAAGCCTGCTTCTTAATATCAGTTCGATTTCCGGCTACGCAATCCCGGCCAAACCGCCCGAGGTGTTCCGTATTGGCGCGGCGCAGGTCCAGGAACGGATGTGCGGCAAGCCATGCCGGGCGCGGGCGTTCTTTGCGCCCGGTGAAGGAATCTTCTTAGACGCATCCCTTGATTTGAAAGGGGATTTTTACGAGCGCTCGATTCTTGTCCATGAACTAGTGCATTTTCTACAGTATGCCAGCGGCCGATTCGATTCCGAAAAAGGCCCTTGCGCCCGTCATTCCGCCGAGGAAACCGAGGCCTATGACATCCAAAACAAGTATCTGAGCCAGACCGACGATCCGCGGCGCTTTGCCTTTTTAGCGCCGCCCGGGGGTTGCGACGACTAGACATTCCCTCGGCAAAAAACGGTTTCCCGAACTTTGCACTGCAGCGTTAATCATTCCCAAAAAATTTCCTTGCCGCCCGGGAAAAATTGGATTAAGGTGATTTTGCTGTTTGTCATCGCCAATCGATCTTAGATCGATTGTTGTTTCGAGGGACGGTCACCAAGGGAGACGGGAATCGAGAATTGCCGCCGGCGGTGATTTTTGTGATTGATCCGCTTTCAGCCTAGGCGGGTGAGTCAATCTAAAAACTGGAGGAGAAAACGTGAGTTATTCGTTACGCAAACCTGCATTGAGCATGCTTGCCTCGGCACTGATGTGTCTTGGCGCCTCGGTCTACGCGCAAAACGTGACCGATGCAAATTTGGCCGCCGAAGCCGGCGACAATTGGATCCACACCAACGGCAACTATGCCGGCCACCGCTACAGCACACTCGACAAGATCAATACCGGCAACGCCGGCAAAGTCAAAGTCGCGTGGACGATGTCGGTCGGCGGCAAGACCGACGCGCAAGCGACACCAACGGTCGTCAACGGGGTGATCTATTTCCCGCAAGACAATAAAGTCTTCGCGATCGACGGCAAAACCGGCGCGATCATTTGGAAATATGAGCACAAACTGCCGGACGATTGGGGCGGCTACAACGTGCCGTTCTTCACCGGCAAACATCGCGGTTTGGCGGTGTACGGCGAGAACATCTATTTCCTATCGAACGACGTGAAAATGCACGCCATCAACATGAAGACCGGCAAAGCGGCTTTCGTTAAGGATTACGCCCCGGAAGGTTTTCCCTATCCGAAAGATTTCGCGAAGTCGAAAGATTCCAATGGTTACTTCCTGACCGTTGGCGCGATGGCGGTTCCCGGCACGATCATCATCCCGATGAACGCAACGGACACGGGCGGTCTGCAAGGTTATGTGGTCGGTGCTGATCCTGCAACGGGCAATATCAAATGGAAAGCCAACATGATTCCCGCCAAGGGCGAGCCCGGCGGCGATACCTGGCCGGAAGAAGCCAAACCCTACGGTGGCGCGGGGCCATGGATCGTCGGCTCTTACGATCCGGAAACCAAGCAATATTTGACCGGCACGGCGAACGCCTACGAATGGAATCCAAAAAATCGGGGTGCGGGCAAAATGGATAACGTCGGTGCGGCGAGCATCGTTGCCACCAATGTCGAATCCGGAAAAGTAACCTGGCGTTGGACCGGCGTGCCGGGAGATCCCTGGGATTACGACCTTCCGCAAACGCCGCTGCTGATCAAGATGGATGGTAAAACGGTTGTCGCGCAGCCCAATAAGACGGGCTACGTCCACTACCTCAACATTAAGGATGGTAGCTACATCAAGGCCGACAAGTTCATCGACAAGTTGACCTGGGTTAAGGGTTACAGCAAAGACGGCCGTCCGATCGAGATGGTTGCATTGCCAAAAGAAGGCGGCGATCCGGTCGAAATTTGGCCGGGCTTGCTCGGTGGCGTAAACATGTACCCGAACGCCTATAACCCGAAGACCGGCTTGATGTATTTGGCCTCGACGGAATCCGGCATGAAGTATGGCTTTGAAGAAATCAAAGTTATCAGCAACGCTCGCCATTTCGGCGCCTACCAAGAATTTATTTGGGGGCAACGAAATGAACCGCGCCTTTGATCCGAAAACCGGCAAGATCGCTTGGACTAATGACGAAGGCAAACCGGGGTACTCGGGCGGCATGTTGACCACGGCGGGCGGCGTGACGGTTTACACCACCCAAGGGGGATCGTTCCGCATTACCGACGCGAAAACCGGCAAAACCCTCTACAGCATGGACACGGGTGTAGCTGCGAAAGCGGGCCCAGCCACTTATACGGCTGGCGGTAAGCAAATGATCGTCCAGGCGCTTGGCGGTACACCTGGTTTTGGTCGCGACGACGCTCACAAAGCGGAATTCGGCCATATGTTGATCGCTTTCACGGTCGAGTAAACCATAACATTGCGGGTCACGTTATAAAATTAGGGCGCGCACGAAAGTGTGCGCCCTTTCTTCGATTATCGTCCTGAGAGAAATTGAGATGCGAAAGATAAAAACAATCGGCTGGGTGCTGATATTGGCCTTCGCCGGCGCCGCAAGCGCAGAAGATGTGCCCGACGTGAATCCTTTCTCCGGTGACGCTGCCGCAATCCGTAGCGGCAAGTCGGACTATCGCGCCATTTGCTCCGTATGTCACGGCAGCAAGGCCGACGGGGCGGGGGAGCGCGCTAGTAGCGCTAAAACCCCAGCCGATTTGCGCAAGTTCAACAAGGGTTTTAAAAAGTACATGGAGCTTGTTAAAAATGGCGTTCAAACGCCGGGACGAGAAATTAAAGATATGCCGGCGTGGGGCGGCGTATTGGATGATCCAACGCTGCTTAAAATCGGCGCCTATCTCGAAACCCTGGCAATGGAGGGCGCCAATTGGAAAGAGGGCGTCAAAAATTAACGTACCCGCGCGCACATCGTTTTAACTTTCAGGCGAATTATGAACATACAAAAATTAATTGGCATCGGGCTGGGGCTCGTTGCGTCCTATTCAATGTGTTCCGCGGCAATGACGAACGAGCCGACCGAGTTTCGCGGGATTAGCTGGGGTACGTCCATCGAAGATCATCAAAAGGAATTAGTTTCTCTGTCAGCGCGCGGCGATCTAGCGTACTACCGCCGCCCGGCCGATCAAATGAGTTGGGGCGGCGCCGAAATACAAAAAATTTCCTACCGATATTTCAAAGGTCGTTTCAGCGGCTCGACGTTGCAGCTATTCGGCGCGAGCCATAAAAAAGCGATCACGGCGAAAATGTTCGAACTTTACGGCCCGCCCGAACAACCCAACAAACGCGTGCCGCAATATTTCTGGACCGGCGAAAAAGCCAAAGTGGTGCTTTTCTGCGAAGTCACCGATTATTGCGTCATCGATATGGCGAACCTCGAACTCCTTGCGCAAGAAGAGGCGCAGAACGCACCCGCCGCTGCGAAACGCAAAGACGACGACTAACGGAGCAAACACGCTATGAATTTTTTACCGTGGATGGTGTTTGGCGCAATCGTGTTTATAACCCTGCCGGCTTGGGCCGACGACGCCAAAATCACTTGGTACGACGTCAGTTGCCGCTACATGCTGGTTGAAGTGCCCGAGGGTTTTGGTCTCTATGAATGGCGCTCCGGCGCGGAACCCAAAGCCGATGACGCGATCAGCGGCGACATCGCCGGCGGACCGCAGGTCGAAGCCGCGCTGAAATCGTCCGGCGAAAAAATGAACCTCATTCACTGGGGCGACGCAAAAAAAGCCGAAACCCTACTCAGAGCCGCCCCGCGCGGTTGCTTGAATAAGCCGAAGAAAAAATAATAGCCGCAGCCCGGGTTAGCCGCGCGTGGCGTAACCCAGGAATTCGCTGATTCAATTTCCTATTTCGTTGTCACGGCGCCAATCTTGGTACATCGCAGGATGGCTCGAGAGCGGCGCCCTGCCGGGGTGGCCTTGGGCTATTGCCTCCTGGCATGGCATACGCTGAGAGGCACTATCCAGGGCGCTGGCCTAAGGCCATGCGCCTCTCAGGCAATCTGCGTCGCGGCAGACACGTGCTCTGCAACAGCAAGATGCGACCACTTTCGCCGCGCTCATATCCCTCAGGCGTTGCTTACCATGAAATAAAATATAGCGTTTAATTCGATCCATATATTGCACTTCCGTCGGACCCGCGTAGTATTTGAGGCGCGTTTTATTGCGGATTCGGTCGATCAATTTTAGAGACTAAGTGGGCGGTGTCTTTTCCAAAACGTTTAGGGTGTTATGAAAAAATTTATCTCAACGAAAGCAATGAAGAACATTTTCTTTCGCAGAATATACGCCTCGATAATGCTTAACGGGGTACGGTTTAGGGTGTCTACTTTACGTAGAAGCCGGAGAACCGCCTGGTGACCACCTTCGAAGTACGAGAGGAAGTTGATCGCTTCATTCTTCACTTCGACACACCGCGAAGAGAGATCAACGCGTACGCCTTCGCGAGCGCGTTGGTCGGCCTATCTGATGCCATTCGCGAAGCGAACGCCACGGTCAATCCGGGATACCGGGTCGAGGTCGTCGTCGAGGCGCTATCCGACGACAGCTTCCGAGCGACGATTCGCACGGTCTTTCAGAAGGCCAAGAATCTCTTCTCGCATGAAGCTGTAAAGGCAATCGTGTACGGGATCATCGCTACACACATCTACGAGAAGGCGATAAAGACGGAAGAACCTCCC
Source organism: Burkholderiales bacterium (assembly GCA_046598945.1). Lineage (GTDB taxonomy): Bacteria > Pseudomonadota > Gammaproteobacteria > Burkholderiales > JALYOK01 > JALYOK01. Next base: position 24,425 of record JBKJHT010000077.1, read on the forward strand.
CGTATCACGGTCACAGGAGACTTGGTCACCATTGGTTGGCAAGAACAAAATCATCGTCCCCAAAAACGTCTACGAAGCCAAGCGCCAGCTTGAATCCTCAGAACGGTTCAAAGGCGCAATTGGGCGCGTCTTTGAGGCTGCCTGGATTTACCCCGAATCAACGGACGGATGATGACT
>JBKJHT010000165.1:0-29928 GCA_046598945.1 Burkholderiales bacterium
GCAATCGGAGCAGACCACCAGCCGGCCGATTCCACCCACTCAAAATTCAACAGAGCCCAATTATTCGGGTGATCATGTAACAATTGACTTAGTTCATCGTCCGGTGTCGTTTCCAAGCCGCTTTTACCCACTTGCAAGTTTCTATTTTTCCGGCAATAACCTCTTTTGCGTACCTTTCGGCAAGCGCTAAATAATCTCTACGCGCCAAGATTGTCAAACTTGCTCGACACGACTTCCTCGTTTACCTGGATGCGAGTGCGGGAAGCCGGGCTGAATCCTAGATCGCCTGCGGCTTTCATCATAATATCCGCCTGCCTGTTGACGATGGGCAAATAAGGCGACTGTATGGCCAGGCCGGTGTTCGGCGCTTTAACCAGTAGGCCGTGTTTAGCTAAACGCTCCGCCGCCTGTCGATGGGTGTCTTCCGCAACAACCCAAATCACCAGTAACGCACTATCAAGCCGTTTCAGTAATCCGTGCGGTGAATGTTCAATCGCATAGCGCCAGCCCGCCTGCTGCGATTCGGTTAACCAGATAGGCGGCGCTTCCAAGTTGCCCGCCGGCTTAGGCTCTTTCGCGTTAAGCGGGCGATGCCCCGGATTCCCGGCGACGATTTTAAGATAAGTGGGTTTTGGTTTCGGGCCTCGCATTATTCATCTCGTTAAATGTTTGTCCGTTATTGGCGTGAGTAGCGTCTAAACCAGTAAAATCCTGCCAGCGTGTAACGGCCACGTCGACATAAGCTGGATTTATTTCTATTGCGTAACAAGCGCGACCGGTTTGCTCAGCAGCGATAATCTGGCGTTGCGAGCGTAGGGGATCAGTCCCTCGATGGGGCGGTATTCGATGGCTAAATCGTTCATTTGATTGCTCTTATGAGATATTTTCACCACCCCCTAACCAAACTTGCGAGCGTAAAAATCCTCGCCTGCGCACGCATCGCGCCACGCACGATGTAGAGATTCGACCCCCCCTATGGGGGGTGGTCAGCGACGGCCAGCGGTCTCGCGCGCGGTCTTGCTGTTGTGGCAGGACACGCAGAGCGGCTGCAGGTTGGCCCAGTCAAAGCGAGCTCCGCCGTCCTTCAAGGGACGGACGTGGTCGGCCACCACCGCCGCGACAACGCGCCCACGCGCCTCACAACGCGTGCATATCGGGTGCTCACGCAGGAACGCCGCACGCACGGCACGCCATGCGGCTGACTGATAGAACCCACGCTCCGTATCAAAGCCACGGCGTGCGCGACCGTAGTCACGATGCGCCGCAACACGGTGCGCATCGCAGTAGCCGGGCGTGGCCAACACCGCGCCACAGCCTGGCTGACGACAAGGTGTTGGAGCGGCGATTGGCATGTCAGCAACGGCAATGAGATTTGTTTAAAAAAAGCCGCAACTGCCCCCAGAAACACGCTTGGCTTCTGTGTTGAACAGCGCGTTACTACCAACACCATCAACCAAGCAGGAGAAGCACATGGCATACACCAGCAACGAATTCACAGTCGACGAGATTGGCTTTATCCAGATCGCATTGACAAAGGTCCTGGCCGCCGCCGCTCGTGGCGAACTCGACCTCAACCGACTGGCCCGCGAGGAACTCGCAGCACGCGGCCTGGACGACAAGGGTGTCTGGGTTGGGTTCGATCGCGCCAAGCAAATCCACAAGGTCTGAGGAGCAAGACGATGGACGCCAAGACCCTCGACCAACTGTTCCAGCAAATCGCGTTTGACCACCTTTTTGTCGACACGCTGGAGACGCGCCACAGCGACCGGCTCGATTTTCACGAGGTGAGCGTGTGGGGCATCAAGTCAGCCCTGCAAGCCGCCTTTGACGCCGGTCGCCAATCAACCATCACCACCCATCGACAACCGTAATCAGGAGATCGCCATGACCATTCAACTCAGCGCATCACAGCACGCCATCCTTGCCCACGCCGGCGAACACACCGACGGCAAGATCGTCTGGTTCCCCGACAACATCAAGGGCGGCGCGCGCAAGAAGGTTCTCGACAGCCTCTTCAACCGCGCGCTCATCACGACCGACGGCACCGACTGGTTCGTCGCCGTCGAGGGCTACGACGCACTGGGCCTTCCGCGCCGTGGGTCGATCACCTTGGCCGCACTCGACGTCGTGATCACCGCCGCAGAATCAGCACAGCACGGTGCAACTCAGGTCCTCGCCGAGGAGGTGAGCTGCGAACAGCCAACCGACGCTGAAATCGACACCAGTAACGACGTCGACCTTGAGATCGAAGCCGCAGTGACCGCCATTGAGGCCAAGGCAAAAGCCGAACCGAAGACGCCACGCGCGCGCGACCACAGCAAGCAGGCTACGGTGATCGGCATGCTCAAGCGCCCCGAGGGAGCGACCATCCCGCAGATCCGCGAGGCCACTGGCTGGCAGGCACACACAGTGCGCGGCACGTTTGCCGGCGCCTTCAAGAAGAAGCTCGGGCTGAATCTGATCTCCGCCAAGGGCGACGGTGACCGGGTTTACCGGATCGCGAGCTGAGCCACCTCGGCGAGCGCATTGAATGTCGCGCCATCAGCGGCGCGACTTGCGTCAAGGCCTGAGAATTCCTGCCAGCGTTTGACGATCACGTCCACGTACTTCGCATCGAGCTCGATCAGCCGAGCGCGCCTGCCGGATTTTTCGCAGGCGATTAGGGTGGAGCCCGAGCCGCCAAATGGGTCCAGCACCAGGTCGCGCGTCTTGCTGCTGTTGCGCACCGCACGCTCCACCAGTTCCACCGGCTTCATGGTCGGGTGCAAGTCGTTCTTGTGCGGCTTCTTGATCTGCCACACATCACCCTGATCGCGGGCACCGCACCAGTAGTGGTCAGCGCCATCCTTCCAGCCATACAGAATCGGCTCGTACTGGCGCTGGTAGTCGGCGCGCCCCATGGTGAACGTGTTCTTGGCCCAGATCACGAACGTGGACCATTTGCCGCCCGCAGAACGGAATGCCGACTGCAGGGTGTCGAGCTCCGATGAGCTCATGGCGATGTAGACCGCGCCCTTGGTGACGTTCAGGATGTTTTGACATGCTGCCTGGAGGAAGACACCAAAGCCATCTCCCATGTTGTCGTTCAGGATGGGGCGGTTCTTGCCGCGCATCTTGTCCTTGGCCGTATTGGCGTAGTTCACGTTGTACGGTGGATCGGTGAAGGTCATGTCGACCCGTTCCTTGCCGAGCAGCAGCTTGTAATCGTCGGCCTTGGTGGCGTCGCCGCACAGCACCTTGTGCTCACCGAGCAACCAGACGTCGCCCGCGCGAGAGATCGGGTTCTCTGTGACCTCTGGGACCTGGTCCTCATCGGTCAAGCCGTCATTGCTGGGGTCACCCGCAATCAGGGCATCCCATTCGTCGGCGCTGAAACCGGTGATGCCCAGATCAAAGCCGCCATCTTTTAACTCTGTCAACTCGAGGCCGAGCAGTTCGTCATCCCACGACGCGTTCTCGCCGATCTTGTTGTCGGCCAGGATCAGTGCCCGGCGCTGGATGTCGGTCAGATGCGCCATCGGCACCACCGGCACTTCGGTCATGCCGAGCTTTCGCGCGGCCAGTAGCCGACCGTGGCCGGCAATCACATTGTTCTGACCGTCGACCAGGATGGGTGCGCCCCAGCCAAACTCGGTGATGCTGGCCGCGATCTGGGCAACCTGCGCGTCGGAATGCTGTTTGGCGTTGCGGATGTAGGGGATCAAGGCTGCAACCTGACGCAGTTCGATTTTGAGATCAGCCACAGGATTACGCATGGGTCATCTCCTGCATGCCCAGTCGCTCGGCGGCAATGTCATCGAAGGACTGACCCGTGCCATCGAGCGTGATGGCGACATCGGGATGGTTCTGCTGGAAGCGGCGAATTGCTACGTCCACGTATTCCGGTGCGATTTCCACGGCGCGACAGCGGCGGTGGGTACGTTGTGCAGCCAATAGCGAGGTGCCCGAGCCGTTGAATGGTTCGAACACCACGTCACCACGATTGGAGAACGCCTGCATAACGTGCTCGGGCAACGCGACCGGGAATACGGCCGGGTGGTCGATGTCCTCACCGATCTTGCCCTTGTGCCGCATGATGCGAATCACGCTGTCAGGGATCCGGGTGTCCTGTGTGGGCGTGCCGGCATGGGACCAGCCACCGACTTCTCCATCCTTCTTGCGCATGGCAGTCGATGACCCATCGGCGCGCAGATGCGATTCCTGCCCGGCGTGCTTGCAGGGCACGATCTTGTTGGGGCGACGGGATTCACGGTTGAAGTGAAAAACGAATTCAAAGCTGGGCGCCAGACGTCCGTTCCAGTCACCCGGCATTCCTGGGCCCTGATCCCAGACGTACCAGGCGAAGCGTCGCCAACCCACCGACTGCATCCATTGCAGCCACCCATCCCAATAGGCAATGACCTCGTTGTCGCGGTGGATCAGACCCAGGTTGACCAGCACTTGGCCGTCCGATGCCATCGGCAGCGTGGCAAACACACCACGCATCAAGCCATCCCAATCGACGATGGTGTCGATGTAGTCCCGTTGGGAGCCATAGGGCGGCGACGTGAAGCACAGCGTGGCACGCTCCTGCCCCATCAAGGCAGCGAGCACGGCGGGGTCAGCGGCATCGCCACAGATCAGGCGATGCTCGCCCATGGCCCAGACGTCGCCGGTTTTGCTGACAGGCTTGGCCGGCGTCGCTGGAAGATCGTTCGCAGCATCGTCAGCGTCCCCGGAATCCTCATCGCCCTCGTTGGTCAGGAGTGACTGGATCTCCAAATCGTCAAAGCCAGTCAGTTCGAGCACGAACCCGGCGTCTTGCAGCTCGGACAGTTCCAATGACAGTAGTTCGTCGTTCCAGCCTGCGTCGAGCGCGAGGCGGTTGTCGGAGAGGACGTAAGCACGCTTCTGGGTCGGCGACAGGTGTGCCAGTTCAATCACTGGCACGTCGTCCAGTCCCAGCTTGCGAGCAGCGGCCAAGCGACCGTGGCCCGCGATGATCCCGTTGTGGCCGTCCACCAGCACCGGGTTCGTCCACCCATACTCGACGATACTGGAGGCAATCTTGGCCACCTGCTCGTCGGTGTGGGTGCGTGGATTCCGTGCGTAAGGAATCAGCGACTCGACCTTGCGGTACTCGACGTTGAGCATGTTATGTTATCTGCTTCCAAAAAAATGGCCCGGACGAGTAGGTGATGAACCTCGTCGCGGGCCGCAAGCGGCATTGGTATGAAATGAAAAAACCCACCGACGTTCAGACCGTGGGTGGGTTCGTGTTGTGCTTTGGAGGATTGGAGGGTGCAAACTGCAAACCGTGCAGACCTTGGTTTGCACTCGGATACTAGAACAATGCCGCGCTCACGCCCCCCGCATTGCGAATTGGGAAGGAAGGACCCCGTTTGCCTTGGGCCTCCCGCGTTGTTCGCGCACCTTTCGCAACCATAGCCGTCACTGTAGGGCAAAACCATCCGAAATGCGACACCCTGCCAGCCAACCCAAAAGGACAAACGCGGCAAAGCAGGGACAAGCGACCAAGCCTTTACCCTACGTTGCTCAGGATTTTGGAAGGCGTCTGTGCGTCTTGGTCGTTGAGCTTTACCACGACTGCCTCCAAAGCCTTCTGCCAGTGGCGTTGTGCCGTCTTGGTACAGCAGGCAAAGCGAATCGAGATATCCCGCCATCCATACCTCTTGGCACGCATCCAGACAAGGTGACGCTGCTCGACATCAAGCCACTGCACCCAACGCATCGTCTGCAGCATCCGGTCGATGTCGACCGGGCTTGGTGGGAAGGGACGGTACACGGTTTCGCCAGCCGAGAACACCTCCCACTCCTTGCGCCCGAAGGCAGGCCAGGTATTGAAGTAGCCCTGCACACGCACCGGGGGCAAGCGTCGTCCGGTGTCAGCTGTATCTTCGAAGCGTGCCGCTACGTCACCCATTGTCCAGTCAGTCATGACGCGTCCCTCCGAACATTCGTTCACCGATGCGCCGCACGATCGCGCGCTCGATGAAGTCCAGACGTTCGTCAGCAACATTGACCACAAGGATGTGCTGGTCGCGCCAGCCGTTGCGTTTCATCGCGCCCAGATCCGTGGTGTCTGGTTGCAGCCGACCAAGGAGGCAACGGTATTGAGGCGAGGGAATCTTCATGTCATGCCTCCTGCGTCTCGGTAGCCCAATGCGGCAGTGCCAGGGCATCGGCTTCGTTGTCGTCGCAAGGGGCGTGGCCACGCAATTGGACGGGCGCGATCATCGCGTCCTTGCCTGCGTTGCCTTTGCCGATCGCGTGCTTCTTGATCGTGCCGACCGGAACGCTTTGGTATGGGATGTTGTGATGCTCACACCACGCCGTCAGATGGCCCGTGAAGCCACCGTAGGCGTGGGCGGCATCGACGCCCGCGTGCCGCCGAACTTCCTCGAAATACACCGCGTTGATGTGACCGCTGGTGGTCAATAGTTCGGCCAGCCAGCGCTTGAATCGCAGGAAGCGCATTCCGCCACCTTCAAATCGTTGCGGCTTGAAATGCTCGGTGCCACTGGTGATCGTGCCGTCCAGCTGGTGCGGTACCCATCCGGTGTACGTGCCCAGATCAAGGGCAAGAATGGTGTTGTTGGTTGTCGTTTTCATCGTCATTGCTCCTGAGTTTTGGGGGCGAGTGACGGATGTGGCGGGTTTGTCGGATACATCTCTTTGCCTGGGCATGCGCGCGCACACGTGTAGAGACTTATACGAAGAACCCGTCGCATCCGTCACTCGACGGTTTTGGTGGTCAGTCATCGCGGTTCGGATAGCTGGGGCTGTAGGGCTTCGGCCTAAGCGACAGCCCCGTCAAACCGCGCACGCCCCCGGTCAGTCGGCATTTCTCGAACTTGCGTGTGGCCATCAGTTCAGAGAAACGCTTCACCGATCCGACGAATTCACCCGCGCGTTCGGCCCACTCGCGCCAGTCGGAGAACAGGTCGGACACGCCTTCGCGGCTGGTCTTGGCCAGCAGGCAGCGTTCTTCAATCCATTGCCCGAGCGCGTCCTCGGCTTCGAAATATTCCTCGGTCGCCGACACCACCCTGGCTGGCGGTTTCAGTCCTTGCTGCTGCCAGAGGCTACAGCCCTCGACTGCCCATGCCAGAATTCCGTCGCGTTCACGGAGCAGCTTTTCAGTGAGCTTGCCGTCCCGCTTGTCGGGCGGAATCGTGACCGTGAACGGGATCAGGTGCAGCCGACGCTTCATCGCCTCATCCACGTTGCGAATGGATGGCTTGTGGTTGCCTGCGATCACCAGTTTGAATTGCGGCGTGTACTCGAAGAAGTCCTGGCGCATGAAGCGCGCCGACACCTTGTCGCCACCCGTGATCGCCTTGACCTTGGATTCGTTCCAGCGCCGCCCCTGCTCGGTTTCGATGGCGGACACGAAGCGCGCGCCGCGCAGCCCGGCCAGATCGGTTGGGTGCCGGTCGGTGCGTGCGTCCAAGAACGTGTCCATCGGCGCGTTGGCCGCGTAGTCGCCAAGGATCGTGGTGATGACGTTGACGAACACCGACTTGCCGTTCGCGCCGGTGCCGTACAGGAAAAACAGCGCGTGCTCGGTGGTAATGCCTGTCAGGCAATAGCCTACCATCAACTGCAAGTAGGCGATCAACTCGGCGTCGCCGCCGGTGACGTCGGTCAGAAACCCATGCCACGTTGGACAGTCGCCCTTGGGGGTGGCCGTACTGACTTTGGTCATCCGGTCGTCGCGCCGGTTCGGACGCATCCGGCCTGAGCGCAGATCGACTACGCCGCCCGGGGTATTGAGCAACCAAGTATCGGCATCCCATTCATCGGCAGTGGAGGCGTGCTTCGGATCGGAGCGCGCGATTTTCTCGACCGCCGAGATGGTGGATGAGCTGGCGAGCTTGGCCTTCTGCCTTGGACTGTCTGCTTTGAGCGATGCGTTACGGCAGATGCCCCGGGCCAGATGCGAGACGTACAGCATCTGATCGGCATTCCAGCGCACGCCCGTCCACACCAGCCACATGCCCCACAACGCGCAGTAGCGCCAGTCCTCACCGTAGCGACGGGTGAAGGCGGTCGACAATCCGTCCTCGGTGCTCCAGTCGATGCCGGTCAGCAAATCGGGCGGCGGTGCCTCCTCGACCGAGAGCATCACCGGCATCCGCTCGCCGACGGCAAGGAAGGCAGCCACGTCAAAGCCCTGGGGAATGGCATCGGCAGCGTCCCAACCTTCGGGTTGGTCGTAGGGCGGCACGAGGATGGCGCAAGAAATGGCACCTGCCTGCAAGATCGCCTGCGAGGCGCGGTCGGCGTATTCCCAGCCCGGCGCATCGCGATCCGGCCAGATCAACACGGATTTCCCTTGCAGGGGTTGCCAGTCAGTTTTGTCGACCGGAGCGTTTGCGCCGTGCATTGCGGTGGTCGCCACCACACCGGCATCGATCAGCGCCTGCGCGCATTTCTCGCCTTCGACCAGAACGATGTGGCTGGCAGCAAGCAAACCCTGCTGGTTGTACAGCGGGCGGGGCTCGGGCGGGGCCATCTTGCGGCGCTTGGCATCCCACGGCCGGAATTCCTTTTTCCGGCCCGGCGGGTCGTACCGATGGACGACCGCGATCAGTTTGCCGGTGGCATCAAAATAGTCCCACTTGGCGGTCGCGGGGCCGAGATCGTCGGACGGCGGTGCTGCCTTGGCTTTGCGCACCGGCGTCGACCGCGCACGCCCAAGCAGATCACTGGATTCCTGCAGCACCCGAGGGAAATCGGCAGGAATGCTGGCTCCGAGGTAGGCCGCGATCAAATCGAAGATGTCGCCGCCGTCGCCAGTCGCGCGATCTGTCCAGAGTCCAGCCTTATCGCCGGTCAGCACCACCTCGAGACTGTCGCCGGGACTGCCCAGCACGTCGCCGCTGAGGAACTTGCCCTGGCGCTTCTTGCCCGCCGGGAACATTGTGGTTAGCACCGACTCCAGTCGCGCGATCAGTTCCGCGCGAATTTCGTCGCGTTCAGCATCCCGGTTTTCGGTGGGTGGGGAGATGTCGTTGAAGTCGATCATTGGGCTCCCTCGTCTGGCGCATTGTTTGCAGTCTCCGCTTTGCTGGCGTCGCGGCCTTGCGGCGCTCTGCTGCTAGCTACCCACGCGGAAAGTTCGGACATCCGGTAGCGCACCAAGCCACCGAGCAGGTAATGCGGGATGCGGTACTTGCTGCGCATCGTTTGATCGGCGAACCAGTAGTACGGCAGACTCAGTGCGGCGGCCGCCTGCTTGGCGTCGATCATTGGTTCGTCGTCGGCAATGCCTGTGTTGTGGTCGTTCATGATTGCGTTCTCCAGCAGCGGTCTTGCCACGCGCACATCCGGCAGTCGAAGTGGGTCGGGTCAGCGAAGGCGCGCGGCAGGAGTTCTGCCGCCTCGGTCGCCGTGATCACCTTCACCGCCCGATCCGACATGCGTTGTGCAAGGGCTGCGTCAAAGGGCACGAGCTCGGTGTAGATATCCATCGTGTCGGCGTTCACCGCCGTGAAAATCGCCGGGTGCTCGTGTAGTTCGAGATAGGCCTGATACAGCGCGACTTGCGCCGCGTAGATAGGCTTGGAAATGGCGAGCCGGTTCTTCTCCAGATCGCGCCAGGACTTCGAGCCGAGGCACTTGTTTTCCCAAAGGGCGGGGTAGACGAAGCCCTCGGGGCCCCCGACGAATACGCCGTCGATATGCCCCTGCAGCCGACCATCGGCCACAGAGAATCCGAATTGCTCGCCGTCCGCCTTGTGAGTGCGCAGATCAAATCCCGCGTCCCGTAGCCATCCGACCATGCATTCCTCGTTGACGTGGCCACGCTCGAAGATGCGCAATATCCGGCCCTGAATGTCGCGCCCATAGTCGACTGGCGCTTGCGCGAATTCAAACTGGAGCGCGCGTTCGCAGGCCACGCCCAATCGGGATGCGCCAAGATAGCTGCGCACCGCTTGCCCGGCACGCGCTTGCTGCAGACCTGTATCGACCAGCGCGCTGATTTGTCCGGACACGCTTGCTGTGGAATTGAAGTCCATCATGGCTTCCCTCCATCGGCACTAAGCCACGGCAGAGCATCCTCGACGTCGGGGAAAGGATCGTTGATGTGCTCCTTCATGCCGCGCACCGGCGGATATTTGGTCGCTTCGTGATGCTCGACCATCGCCTCCGTGTAGCTGGTTACGATGGCGTCGATGACCTGCAGCGCTTCGGCTTCCGAGTAATCTCCGAGAGGCTTCGCAAAGCCGATTCCACCAGCAACTTCACCGAAGGACTTCAGGCACTTTTTCATCGAGGCGATCTCGACATCAGAAGGATCGATCATCACGACCTCCTTGCGCCTGATCGACGCGACCTTGGCTTTGAGCCAGTTGCCGTACATCGTGTGAAATACGTTCTGGCAGCGCTGCGAGCAGAACACCCAGTCGATGGGGTAGCGGTGGGGAGTGCCGACACCATGTCGGTTGTCGGTATGGCGGAATCCCCGCGCCTGACGTTTGCAGACCCAGCATTTCACGCTCCCTCCTCAAACTCGTCGACCAGCAGACCGAGCTGCAGCGCGCCGCCCGCGAAGGCAGCCTCGCACTCAAGGTCGCCGAAACGCACGACGCCGTAATGGCTGGCAGTAAGAATGGACCTATTCATGGCCATCTCCTTACTGCGCCCATGACGGTTTTCCCGTCACGGGTGCGCGTTGCGGGGCAGCAGGGGCTTGATAGACCGGTGCTGCTTGAACTGGAGCGCCGGAGGTGCCGCCGCTCGGAGTGGTCTTGGCAGCAACCCCTTTCAACTTGGCGTAGTCAGCGTGATCAGGCTCTACTGCCACCTTCACCACATTGCGATCCGCGCCCTTGGCATCCTTCTCGATGTCAACGCGAACGATGAACTCGATCCCGTCAAGCTCATGAAAGCCCTGGATGCGACGCGCGGCCGCCGCCTGTGGCGTGTTGTCCTGCGGGTGGATATTGCGGGCACTGTTGAGCGCAGCGCGGATGAAGCTACGTCCCATCTGGCCCCAGGTCGGCCCCTTTTTGGACAGCAGGCCAATGTTGCCCCACACCTTGCGTTTGACATGCTCACCATCGGTGACCACAAATTCGGCAGAGAGGTAGATCGAACCGGTGTCGAAGGATTCGGTGGCGTAGCCGCCGCCCCAACCCTGTTCCGGATCGTCGTAGCCACCGGGCTTAATGGTCATGCGCACCGGCACCACGGTGCCCTTGGGGATCAGGTCGAAGCCGGACTGCTGTGAGTCGGCGTCATTAAAGTCATTCCATGCATTGGCAGTCATTGCGGTGTTCATAAACTAAGCTCCTTGGATTCGATGTTGGTTTGGGCGGCGGCGCTGGGCGTGGAAGCGCTGCTTGCGCACTTGGCGATCAGTGCGCCGAGATGCGGCGGCTCCAGAAGATCAAGGCGACCGCTGCGGTCTTTTGTGGGGAAGCCGTAGGGATTGACGGTGTGGGTGACGAAGGCGCGATACGAGCTGCCGTCATCGGCCTTGAGCTCGGCCAGCGTCACGACCTCATCGACGATCCCGGGCAGCTCAAGGCTGGTTTTGCTGCCCTCGATCTGTGGCACGAACACCTTGCGATTGAAGTCATCCAGGCGTTCGTCGAGGATCGCCACGAAGATCACGTTCTTGCCCCGGGCGTGCTGCAGGTGGGTCAAGGCACCGATCATTTCCTGCCCGAGCAGTCCGTAGGCCGCGCGCAGATCAGGCTTGCCGGAACGGTCGCTGACCGCACTCGGCTGGGCCTTGCACCATGCGAAGCACTGGCGCGACAACTGCGTGATCGAGTCCAGGAAGAAGGTCTGGTAACGATCCAGTTGCGTGGCATCGCCAAACTTCTCGATGACGTGGTCGTAATGCGCCTGCGAAAACGCGCTCTCGGCAGGCAGGGACTTGTCCGGGCCAGCGAGGAACACGAAGAAGTCGCGGCTCTCCGGCCAAGACGCTGGACGGATGGTGTCGCCCGGCCAATCCGCCACGGACAGATCGCCCGCCTCGATGTCAAGGAACAGCGTGGTGACGGGATCGAGGTCTTTCAGGCGGGTGGTTTTGCCGATGCCGGACTTGCCCAGCAGCAGGAGCTTGACGCCCTTGCGCTCGGCCATGCGTTCGACGGCGGACACGATGGGGAGCTTTTTCATTGCGCATCCCCCTCGATGGTCAGCGTGAACGAGGGCTTGCCGGGTTCGACCGTGCGGGCGGCAGCGAACTGCTGCTGCAGGGCCGGTGGCCAGTTGGTGTAACGCGACTCGGATACGGCCAGCTTGACGTCGAGGTAGCCTTCGACCTTCTCGCCGGAAGCCACGATGCGCTCGGCAATCTCGGCCAACTGCTTCTGGTTCCAGCTGACCTTCTTGGGCATCTCGAACTTGATGTGCAGCGGGCCGTCGTTGATGTGGGCGTTGCCAAAGTCGCGACCGGAGTCGCGCAGTGCGGTACGGCCCTGTTCGCCGTAGGACTGATCCAGCGCCGCATCGAACTTGGTGCGGGCCTTCTTCAGCCAGTCGATAGCTGCGTCGAGGTTGGCGTCGATTTCGCGCTTCTGCTCGGGCGGCAGGTTTGCCAGTTGGCTGGCAGACATCTCGGCGATGTCGGCGGGGAAAATGGTCAGATCGCTCATGGCCGCCCCCTTACTGGTATGCCCGAGCGGAAGTCGAGTAGCGCGAAACGCGTCGCTCAAAGGCTTCAACTTCGGAGATCAGGTAGGTGACGCGGGCACCCAGCTTGCAGAAGACTGGGCCCAAGGACTCTTGCCGCCAACGGCGAAGAGTTTTGACGGAGAGTCCCCAGCGGGTGGCGAGCTCGTTTTCATCGATGGCGATGCGCGTGGCACCGTCTCGATTTACCCGGCGGGGACTCCGGCCGGATTCAACTGATGGGACTTGGTTTTGCATTTCGATGTGCCTCCTTTATGAAATGGGCACATCGAACTATCCGTATTACTTTCTAGGCGGTCTCAAGGCCATTTCTAGGTCAACTCTAGGTCAGGATGCAGAAGCAAAACGGGCCGTCCAATGGACAGCCCGCTTCTTCGTATAGATTCACGCAGATATTCAGACGAACAGCGTCCAGCCACGTGTTTTATTTGGTGGATGCCCCAAGTACGACTTCCAGCTCTCGCTCTGAAATGCCTGCGCCGGATGGTTGTAACTCATTCCCTCAAAGAGCGTTTTGTTCTGCAAAACCGGGTTGTTCGCCTTGTTAGCCTTGACGAGACGGTCGATGATGGTGACTTGCTTGCCTAGCAATGGCCACGGGTCTTTGCCGGGGATAATCAGCGTCGCGCTTTCCTGGCCGATCAGATCGATGTGGATAATCAGATCGACCGTCGTCGCCGCGAGTGCACGCTGCTTTCCATCCGACAAAGCACGCATCAGCCGGTTTTTGTCGACCGCAACCTCGCCTGCGTTCGTTGTCAAGACATCACCCAGCCAGACGACCACGTTTGCGCCAAGGTACTGTGGGCTGAGCTCCGTCGCGGTCAGGACGACGCCATATCCGATTTGCCGCTCGCCGCGAAGGTATGCATCTGCTTCGGAAACGGTATCGAGTCGGTTCAAACGGCGAGCAAGAAACACGGCAACGTCTTCGTCGCCGACGACCAATGTCCCCAATTTTGTGACGGAAGCGTCCGCCTTGATTCGTTGGCCGATTTGCATCGCCCCACGTAGGCCTTTCACGACGCGCTCCGCGACCCAGCCTCTCATCACTTCGAAGCGCTCTAGCTCGACAGGGTCGATCTCGATGTCCTGATGGGTCACTGGATCATCAGCCACGATAGACGCACCCTTTGCGCGCACCGAGAGATTAATCAGGGTGCCGTCGTCTCGAAGACGTGTGACGTCCGTCGCGCGACCCATCGGCTTCAGGAAGCCGCCTGCACGCAGCATCTCGATGTCTGCACCCCATTGCTCAAGTGTGCCGCGTCGCACTTCCCGATCCTCCGCCTCATAGAGCTTGAGCATTGTCTCGAACAGGTTTGCCTCCTCGGAGGCGCTAAGGGGAACGACGCGCTTCATGATCCCGTATCGTTCAAGAACGCCGAAACCGATCTCCCGTTCGCGCGGATCGCGTCGGCTACCCAGATTGCATCGGTTCGGAGTGCTAAGAGTGATCGGGAGATTGACCTCCTTGTTCTCCTTCGTGAACCGCACGTTGATCACTACACGGCTGATCAGCGAAGCGTTCTTGAAGATGCTGTTGTCGCCAAGAGTGTCGTTCGCGGCGTCTTCGATGTCGTCGTTCTTGTCCACCTTCAACGACACGCGACGTTTGAAATTCTGCGGATGCGCCTCTGCTTCGAGTACGCGCACATCGATCAAATCGAGGTCAGCCACCGGCTCTTGTGGCAACGCGAGGGAGCGATAGAAGCGTCGCAGGTTGTACTGGCGCATAGAAACGGGTCGTCGCGACAGGTCGGTATTTACACCGGTCTCCGCGAAAGACGATGCGATTAGAAATCTGCTTGATTCCTGCTCCGAAAATACCTCTACAGATTTCTTGTCGGGCAGAAATAATAATGTTGCCTCCACTGGTGGACGGTAGTAGATGGGTGCGGTTGAAAGATCGTCGCAAACCTGCTGGATGCTGTTCATTTCCCCGGCATGGCGGATCAAGAACAGGTGGACTGTTGCCACGTCTCCGTTTGCTTGCTTCTGCTCAAACGGGAAGTGTTGAACAAGGCAACGCCCGGTTGTCCCAAGTCGCTCCTGGAGCAATGTTTCTAGGCGATTTCGCTTTTCGTCGGTCCATTCGAAGCCGCTGGCATCGTCGCAATCGAGGTCGAATGCCTCGTAGAGTTTTCCGTAGTTTCGATGATGCTCAGCATAGAAGTACTTTTCCGCGTCGTCGAAGAGCGCGGGAGCGCGAAGATAAATGACAGTGGCTCGACCGAAGTTATCCTGCTGCGCTTCGTACTCGGTGGCAGTCGACTGCGCATCGTCATCGTGCTGGTACAGATTGTCGCGCACGGCCTGAATGGCTTCGACACCTTTCCCCTCCGACAAAGTGATGATGCGACGCGCATGTCCGTCGAGTGGCGCAGATACCTTGGCGTCCAGACCGGAGCAAATGCCCAAAATGCCTGGGCGAAAATCCCTGTTGACGCCATTCAGGGCGGGGGGTTCTGGCCATTCGACGGATGCAAAGGCTTGGGCATTGTCACCGCCGCCATGCTCAGTCAGCAGTTTTCGAATCGCTTGGACGGGAGCGACTTCAACGAAGCGGTGCAGGGAGGGGATGTTCTTGTAGGTCTTGGTCATTATTCTTAATTCCACGCAATGTGTCCACCCCGGTTACGGCAAGATGCCCAACCGAATTTTCATCTTGATGCTCGACAACCAGTCCTCGCGGTATTGCAAGGCGAGCGAATCAAGGTTGGTTCGACCTACCGCAGCTTTGTGGGCCAGGCCTTCAAGCGACACGGCGCAGTCGAGCCAGCCGAGCCCATGTGATGCGACGAGTGCCGCCTTGTCGGCGGTGGTGACGACAATAGTTGCCGATGGCAGAAGCTTGTTCGCGAGCAGCCAAGCAAGCAGATGCTTCTCGCCGTCGTCGAGCGTCGCGCAGGATGGATGGGCAAGCACCCGTGACGTAAGCTCCTTGCGCGTCACCGGCTGGCGGCCTACAAGACCACCGTGCAGGTCAGTTGGCGGAACAGATAGGTGCCGAGGATCGCCGGGATGCCCGGTTAGTGTTTCCTCAACGCACTTCTCGACGGTTTCGATAGCGAAATGGCTGCAGATCGCAGTCCAGCAGCCGGTTCGGAACGCTTCGAGGATGACATTGGTGTCAGCGAACACTCGGATTTTCTGCATATAGTCCGCACCTCAAAGCTCGAACGGTGCGGAGAGGTCGTACTGAGCAAAAAGCTCGGTCAGACCGCCCAGTCCCAGACCCATGGCTTTGGCAGCCTTGCGCGCCGACAGCCGTCCATTCTCCAGAGCATCGTGCAGCATGTGTACGAAGGTGTGTGAGAACCGCTTGGGTGGGCCTGATACCGATGATCGCTGCTTCTCTTGGGCGAGATGCCGACGCGTGTCATCACCAATCAGCTTGAGGTTGAACAGTCGCCATGCGAGCGCCACCGGCGCAACGCGCAGCAATGCGGCGATTTCGCACAGATGCGCGATGTCATCGCGGCGATCAGGGGCGATCAGTTTGTCGAGAGAAGCGCTGGGCATCAAGAGAGCTGCGGCGAAGTTGTTCGCCAGTTGCTCGATACGTTTGCCCTTGCTGCGCTCCTCAATGGAGTTCGACTCCCGGTGGTCGGGCTTCATCGCATCCCAGGTCAGCGCGTGGAAGAGTTCATGCGCCAAGTCGTAGAAGCGACGCGCTTCCGTCTCATTGCGGTTAATGAGGATGACCCCCATTTCTTCGAGGTGGCAGGTCGCGCCGGAAATGGACTGACCATCCGCCGCTGGGATCGTGTCTACGAACAGCACTGGAATGTCGAGCTCGCGCTCGATTTTGTCAATCAATGTCTCGGCCGGGATCACGCCGAGTTCTAATTCTGTGGCCAGACTCTCCGCTCGTTCCTGTGCGTCCTCGAACGAGGACTGCGCAGACAGGCGCAGGGCGCGCTTGAGCACACTTGCTTGACTGTCTTGCTGTTCGCGCAGCCAGCGTAGCAGACCGATCCACTGACCGGCCTTCAATTCAAAGCCATTGAGCCCGTCCTCAGGCACTTCCGGGGCGGCACGCCACGAGAATTGCGCCTCGCCAGCGACGGCGAACGGATCGATGAAGAATTCAATGTCCCGATTCAGCAAATCGGAAAGCTCCAACAATTCTTCCGGCTTGAGCGCGCGCTTGCCGTTCTCGATGTCTGAGACAGACTGGCGGTCGTTTAGGCTAAGGCCTTGAGTGAGCTGATCTTGCGTCAAGCCCGCCGCAACGCGTGCCGCTTTGACGCGGTAGCCGATCAACTTTTGCGAGATTCGTTCAACCATGGCGATCTCCTCCTAAACCGATATTCTATTTCGGCATAACGTATTACGCAAGTTTATCTTGCGTATGTATATATGCAATATATCCGATTGCCCTCCTTTGCCATCCTGTTCGGAAGATCGGCTTCATCATTTGTGACACTTTCCATTCCACGGAGCAGTCATGAAAAACATCGAACTTCCCACGCCGACCGCCATGTCCGCGGCTGGGCGATCCGCCGAGATCACATCAATCTTGGCAAGCGCCATCATTCGCACCCAGCTTGCGGAGGACGAGGCCCATAGCGCCAAACAGAGAGAGGTTGGACTTGGCTTTCTGCCCAACCAGCGCGTTCATACAACCCCCTATCAAACTTCGAGGTTGAAATGAACGAACAAAAAATACCGGCGGCTGTGTCCATCGCCGCCCAGATCGCGGCGCTGTCAACACTGCCGACCACGGAGCTTTGGACTCTCTGGGATCGGTACTACCCACGCCGCCCGGAAAACCCAAACCGCAGCTATCTGGAATCACGCATCGCCTACAAGTTGCAGGAGGAGGCCTTTGGTGGCTTGTCTCCGGACACGCGCTTGCGCCTTTCCAACATCGGCATCCGCCACTCGAAGATTAAAGAACGCCGTAAACAGAGGGACATTCATCTCGCGCCGGGCACGGTGCTGGTGCGCGAGTGGGGTGAGCGTGATCACAAGGTCAGCGTGACTGCCGAAGGTACCTTCGAGTACGAAGGGCGCTTCTTCAAAAGCCTGTCATCGGTCGCCCGGCACATCGCGGGATCGCCGTGGTCGGGCCCTGCATTTTTTGGTCTGCGTAAACATGGGGAAGGATTCGAATGAGCGCTCAATTGCCAACGCAGTCGCCAGCCCTTGCGCCAACTAAACCACGCCAGCGCTGCGCAGTTTATTGCCGCGTATCGTCGGACGAGCGTCTGGATCAAGAATTCAATTCGATTGATGCGCAAAAAGAGGCAGGTCAAGCCTACGTCGCCAGCCAGCGATCCGAGGGCTGGATTCCGGTGGCCGACGATTACGATGACCCAGGATTTTCGGGCGGAAACACGGATCGCCCAGGATTAAAACGCCTGCTGGCCGACATCGAGCGCGGCTTGGTCGACATCGTCGTGGTCTACAAGATCGACCGCCTGACGCGCAGCCTTGCCGACTTCTCCAAGATGGTCGAGGTGTTCGAGCGCCATGGCGTCTCCTTCGTGTCGGTCACCCAGCAGTTCAACACCACCACCTCGATGGGGCGGTTGATGCTGAACGTGTTGCTGTCCTTCGCCCAGTTCGAGCGCGAAGTCACCGGCGAGCGCATCCGCGACAAAATCGCGGCGGCCAAGCGCAAGGGGATGTGGATGGGCGGTGTGCCGCCGCTGGGCTATGACGTGGAAAACCGCCTGCTGATCATCAACGAGACCGAGGCGACGGTGGTGCGCCGCATCTTCAGCGAAATGCTGACGGTCGGCTCGCCGACACAAATCGGGCGCACACTGACTGCCGAAGGCATCACCACCAAAGCATGGACGACGCAGGAAGGCCAGATCCGGGCCGGAGCGCGGATCGACAAAAAATACCTGCACAAGCTGCTGCGCAATCGCATCTACTTGGGCGAGTTGTCGCACAAGGGCAACTGGTTCCCCGGCGTGCATCCGGAGATCATTGATCACGGCCTGTGGGGGCGCGTCCACGAAATACTGGCCGAAGATTCACACACGCGCTCGGTCGAAACAAAAATCCGGTCGCGCACCGACGCCTTGCTGCGCGGCCTGCTTTACGCCCCCACTGGCGAGCGGATGTACCCGACCTATTCGCGCAAGAAGGGTCGCAAGTACCACTACTACGTTTCCAAGTCGGAAGCACGTTTCGGTGCCGCCGACAAAACCTACGAGCGCATCCCTGCCGATGAGGTCGAGGCCGCCACCGTCGCTCAGATCAAGACGGTTTTGGCAAGCGCAGAATCAATCGCGTCGGTATGCAACTTCATCAAGAAGAATGGCGCGCAGGTTGACGAGGCCAGTGCCGTGATGGTGATGGTCAAGCTGGGCGACGTGTGGGAGCAACTATTTCCGGCCGAGCGCCACCGTATCGTCAATCTGATGATTGAGCGTGTCGATCTGGTGCCGGGTGGCTTGAAAGTGAAATGGCGCGAGTTGGGTTGGAAGGCGCTGATCGGGGAATTCACGCCTGACAGCATCGGTGCCGAACTGGTCGCGATGGAGGCAGGTTGATGAATGACGACCTGGAAACCTTTGTGCCGCTGACCTTCAAGCGGCGCGGTGTGCAGCGGCTGGCCGCCACCGATTCACCGGCGCACGACACGACGTTCTTGGAAGCGCTTGGGCGCGCCTTTTACTGGCAAAAACTGCTGGACTCGGGCGCGATGAAAAGCGGCTCGGAGATTGCCCGCAACGAAGGTTTGCACCACTCGACGGTGACCGAGTTGTTGCGCCTCACGCTTCTGGCCCCCGACATCATTGAGCGTCTGATGGCAGGCAAGCAGCCCAGACGGATGACCTTGATGGGGTTCCAGCGCAACCGTCTGCCGGTGGACTGGCAGGCCCAGCGCGACATCAGCGCAAGCTTTGAATAGGTGGAGAGATGGCTAAAAAAGATAAAGGATTGCTGACCGGCGATACGATCACGTACCAAACGCCTAGCCCGACAGGAGGCGTGCAAATGGAAACATTCATCCCTTGGACACTAGTCAAACGCGGTGTGAGGCGACAAGTCATCACGCCCATCGATGCGCCAGAGCAGTTTCAGGTCGAGGCCACAGTGGAGCGACGCGCACGCAAGGCAACGCAGGGCACGCCGCTGATTCGGGCGCTGGGGCTGGCGCACTACTGGCAGAGATTGCTGGACGAAGGCACATACCGGTCGATCACCGAGATCGCCGCGGTCGAAGGAATTGACCGGGGGCAGGCCAGTCGGATCGCGCAGCTAACACGACTTGCACCCGACATCGTCGAGGCGTGTGTGGCTGACGAAGAGAAGGGGCTGGCGCTGGAACACCTGATCCGCCGTGGATTTCCTAAGGACTGGGAAACACAGCGGATGGAGTTCCTGCAGCTGATCGTGTGACAGCTTTCGACCCAAAGTGGACATTCAACGCGAAAGCTGTGTGAGCGGACGCCTCAGGCGGACGGTCCGAAACCAGCGGCAGGTTAGATGGGCCAATTCTCATATTGTGCGCATGCCCATGAGGGGGGCGACTCACCTAGCCTTACGCCCACCGTAGTGAGACGCCAACGGGGGCCCTACAAAAAAACCCGTGACAGATACTCCAGTTAGACCCGCTTCAGTTAGTCATTCTATTATTTCTTTTCCAGAGCGACCATAACCTACGCTATGACGTAAAAGAAACACACGCACGAGCAAATACGTCTCTCAGCAGCCCGTGGCGACTTCTCTGACGGATTGATTCTCCTTATCCCTCACCGCTGACCTACGGCCTGCCTCTAATAGGCTGCAATGGATAACTGAACCGGGCAGTAATGTCTGACTGCATCCACTCTATGACATACTCTTTGACCTTCTGGACGTTTGCGCCAGATCTCTTCTCGAGTGTCACAGGTTAGCGAATTAAATGTCGTTTGTTACTTACCGGAAAAATCACTCTCATCGACATCACCATCACCATCAATGTCCCGAAACTGGCAGATTTGAACGCCCAATAAAGCCGGGCCATGCAGCTTTCCATCAGGATTAAAAACGTTAGATGGAAAGTGGCCAGCAAGAGGATCTGCCACATTATCCGGATCTGGACGTTTCTCGAGGAACACTTCAAGTTCATAGCCAATTGGAGATTTAAAGTTATTGGTAAATGGAATCGAATACCCAACCTCAGCCCGGCGTAATCCAGAAAATGGGTTCCCACCGTCGAGATCGGTAGCTGGCCAGGCATTTGAATCCATTACTGTCTGAATCTCGACCTCTCGCGTTTGGCCTAATCGACTATCAAACTTTGTGGATTTAAGGCGAACGACAACACGATCGGTAACAAAATCCCCTATATGAAACCAAACTGAAACAATATTGGTCATAGGTGATTGAAAGTGTTGTGGTAGGTGGGGCACAAAATAAGCCCGGTAAGAACCTATCGGCGCATTCTGATTAAGACCCAATGCAGAACTTATAAATCGTCTATCTTTTGGCGGTATTGTAGGTGACGTTCCTCTGGTGGTTACCACAGGTGCTGGTGTTATGAATTTTGTAAATTGAGTATCCAGTGTCGTGTTATGAAAGTTGCCATAGGTTGCTTCGGACCCCGTTGCTGTCCAGCAAGCTTCAGGATGCTTAAGAAACGATGGATCAGTATTTACAGTAAGTTCAAGCTCACTCTTGTTACACATTGCCAGCAAATATTTTTTGTGTACATCGTAAGCATTAGTAGCGGCAATATCATTCATGGGCATCGTTGAAGATAGCGTTCCTCCCCCCTGTAAAACGCCTCGAAGTACAGAATTACAATAGCCGTTATACAAGGTCGGATCAGACGTCAAGGCCACATTTGGAAATCTTCCAGCGTAATCCTTCTCGTGGCAGTCACTGCAACGTTTAACAACCTCCTCTTGTCTCGGTATGGTCAATAGGTCGAGCGGAGGTGGATTGAGTGGCCAACTCGGTACTCCAAATGGTTTGTAGTACTTATCGGCGCTCCAGCTTAGCGGACTCCCAAGCCTTTCTGATTTTGCCGTTAGTGCATCCGCGAATGCCTGATCCTTGGGATGAATGAGATAGGCATTTTCACCAATATGGCATTCAGTACATGGGGATGCGGTTCCCGGGCCACTAATATTCTCGCCTCCTAAAAGGTTCGTAATATTCACCGCCCCCTGGATATCATTTTCAAAACCCGGCGTTTCAAAGAAACATGCATTACCTTTTTCTTGGCTTATGCAAATGAGGTCTATATGTCCTTCTCGAGAATTAGGTCCGTCAGATCTGGTTAATGCCAAACAAAATCCTTGTGGCTCGTCACTAAGATAAAGTCCCACCTCATTGTGAGGCCTAGCAGCGCCTATCAAACCAGCCAGCTTGCCAAACCTGGCCCAACCGTTGTCGTATAACTTATCAGGCACCGGCACGCCCGCAGAGCGGCATTGCTTGACATAATCATCCGCAGCGTTGACCTTGTGGAACACATTTACACCTACCCGCTGTAGCGCTTGAACCTGTTCAAAAGCAAGTCCCTTTGTCCAGTAGCCATCGATTACAGATGGTGATTTATTGCCTTTAATCGTGCTGAGGTAATACCACCTTACGGCATTATTTGTTATCGCGTCCCTCGTCAGCTTTTCATCGTCAGTCTGCTTTATGAGCCACTCGAGATAGAAACTATTAGCTAAGACTTCATCAGCTACGATGCGATAGATGGCACTTTTAGTTCTTTCTGCTTTATCGATACCGCTTTCGTTCAAGCGATTCTGATACTTCAAAATAAAGTGATTTTGGACATTTAGTAAGTACCTTGTATCAGGTTTAGAAATGCCTTTATCCCAATAAAATGTGCCGTGGGCATACGAGACAATTGGGTCGGCAATACGGGTGCGAGTTTGACTATATGAAAATGAAACAAAAACCAGGGCAGAAATGCCAAGAACGATAAGCGGCTTAACGAATGCAGTTGCGGTGCGCATGGTTCCTCCTCACATTTCGGCAGGGATCGCCTGATCCGCCAAGCGCATCTCAGACGAGCTATCGATTCTTACTGCTGGGCTAGAAGGCGCCCGGAAGCTGCGGTAGATTGCTGCAGCGGTAGGTCTGTTTGATATGGTTGGTCGCGATTGCGCCCACGATGCGCGTTATTCGGCGCCTTTGCAAACGGAAAGTCAATCCAACTCGCTTCGGAACTCTGCTAAAGTTTGAAATATGTAAGGTCAATGTATGGCCGATGCTCTTGCTGACCGCTCCCTTTGCCAACGTCCGCTTTGGGCCGATTGCTGTCGGCCAATCGCCCAACGACAACGGCTTTCGAGCGGTATTTTTTACTTCTGGCGGCCTGCGCTTTATTCTCGGTCGCCTGCGCTTGACCAATTCACAATCGCAACCGACAGGCCGCAAACCCGCGCCAATGCTGGCTTCGGGGTGGTGAACGCTCACCGGCAGAACAGAGAACAGAGAGAGAAAATAGGGGCAAGAGGCACCCGGAACGCGGGCTGTTGCGGGGTGGCGCTCACCGGCACGATGTGCGAAACCGCGCAAACACTAGGGTTCCGGGCAAAAAACTCCCAACTGATAAGAGTTGGGAGTTTGCATTATGGTGGAGGCGGCGGGAATCGAACCCGCGTCCGCAAGTCCTCTACAGGCGGTTCTACATACTTAGCCTAATCATTTTATTTAACCTGACGCATGCCAATCGGCGGGCCCTCGTCAGGCGAGTTACCTATTTTTTAGCACTGGCGCAAAGTAACCCTGCGTAGCGCGATCTCGTACGAATGACTCTGCATCCTCGCCTTGCGGTTCGGACCCGGCCCACGAGAAAGCCGGTGCAGAGCCTAGCCGGTATTAGGCGGCTAGGGCGTAGTTGTCGTCGTTGGCGACTATTGCGTTTCCAGTTGGATTTACGAGGTAGCTGGTCCTCGGTATGCCCCACGCTGCTTTGCAACCCACGTCGAAACCAGGTCGCCCCCGTAATTGGTGCAGTAGAAACAACATTGTACCGCATCGAGGAATTTTCAATAGCATTGCCAGCGCGCGCGCTGTGCTTGCCTCGTGGCATTGCATGCCCTGCAAGCCAGTATCCAGGCGGCTCCCGGCGATGCCTATTTAATAGGCCAATAGATATTTCGTGACGAAAATGCCGATCATTAAAAATGCGATGCCGAGTTTTACGGCTACGCCGATGACGATGCCCAGCCACGTGGCGAGGCCGACTTTGCCGGCTTGAAAGGCATCTCGCCGGGCGATGAATTCGCCGGCTGCGGCGCCGACAAACGGGCCGACGATGAGTCCGAGGAATCCGAAAAATAAGCCGAATAGAGTGCCACCGATCGCGCCGATGATGGCGAGGCGGCTCGCGCCGACTCGTTTGGCGCCGAAGACGGCCGCGAGGTAATCGATCACGAAAGCAAGAACGGCAAGTATCCCCAGGACGAAGAGTGTGATCACGCCGACTTTATTGAAGCCATCTTGGTAGGCGATTAACAATAATCCGCCGAAGATCAGCGGCACGCCCGGTAGCGCGGGTAATACCGTGCCGACGAGGCCGATGATGACGAGTACGATGGCGAGGGTGGTTAGCACGATGGTCGTGGTGAAAATTGTGAGCCCTGCGGTTTGGCGGGGCTTGGGTTTTGTGAAATAATTTTTACAGTCGGGTTAACCGTTTTCATTTCGAGGTCGCCAAGCCGAAGAAACTATTTCTGTTCGTTCTGGTAATCAGATTCTTCGCGTTGCTCAGAATGACAGTCTCCCGAATGTTACATGTGCCCTAACTACCTTTTACACCGCGAATCACTACTTCGACGCGGCGGTTTGGCTCAAGACACGCAACCAACGCCGGCGTTTTCTTCGTGCCTTTGCATTGCTTGACGGGCTGGCTCGATCCCTTGCCGAGGGTCTTGATGACGGCGCCATCGACGCCATTTTTGATGAGGTATCTTTTGACGGTGATCGCCCGGCGTTCTGACAATGCTTGATTCGCCACTTTTTTGCCAAGCCGATCGGCATGACCGATGACGGTGATGCTTTCAACGCTGTCGCGGTTGTATGCGGCGATTTGCGCAGCGAGGCTATCTAATTTGCTGATGCCTTCGGGTAGGATGCTGCCTTCGTCGGATTTGCCGAAGCGAAACAGGGCATCGCCTTGCAACGAAATCTTTTCGTAGCTTGGGGCGGCGGTGGGCATGTCGTTGCTCGGGCGCACTTCGGCCGTTGCGCGGCCTGGATCGACGGCGCTGTTATCTTGTACGATGCCTGGTGCGCCGGCGCCGTTTTCCTTCATAGGCGCGGGTGTCGCGGTGGCGGGTGCCGGAGCAGGGGCGGGTTTCGTCATTTCTTCGCCGCCGGATGTAGCCGTATCGGTCGCGGGTTTTAAGCCTTGTTTGTCGCAATCGCCGGTTTGGTTTGGGTCGCCGATTGTTGCGCCGATATTGACGCAATCGCCGTAGCCACTGGTGACGGTTTTGCCGGACGAGTCTTGCACATGGGAATGGGCACGGCCATCGTGCGAGGTCACTCGCATCGGCTCAAACGTCGGCGCGTCGCTGGGGATAGGATCCGCCGCTTGCGCTACTTGCTCCGGTTGCGCTCCGTCGCCCCAGGGATTGATACTCTTAATCCACGAACAACCCGACACGCTCAGCGCTAATATGAAGGCGGCAATCGCCCGTTGAATGGTTTTTTTGTTCACGCAGTTCTCCTATGCCCAAAGCTCATCAATAATGCTGGCGATTATAACAAGTTACCTTCGCGTTTTTCAAAATCCGATCAGTTGCTTGCGCAAAAACGATAATCTATGAAGTGAAAATAGAACACCTGCGCACGACGATAAGAATCTTGCCTAGCGAGAGCGCACTCTGGGACAATACGCGGTTACCAACCCATTAACCAAACGGAGAACGCCACCATGACAATCAAAGTCGGAGATCAACTGCCTGAAGGCACGTTACAAGAATTTATCGAAGTCGAAGGCAATGGCTGTAGCCTTGGGCCGAACAGCTTCAAGGTGGAAGAAATTACGCGCGGCAAGAAAATTGCGATTTTCGGATTGCCCGGCGCGTTCACGCCGACCTGCTCCGCCAAGCATGTGCCCGGTTATAAAGACAAACACGAGCAACTGCGCGCCAAAGGCGTGGATGAGATTTGGTGTATTGCCGTTAACGATCCGTTTGTGATGGGCGCCTGGGGGCGCGATCAACAAACCGATGGCAAGATCCGCATGATGGCGGACGGCAGCGCCGACTATACGAAAAAACTCGGTCTTGAATTGGATTTGATCGGACGTGGTTTTGGGCTGCGCTCGACACGCTACTCGATGCTGGTCGAAGACGGCGTTGTTAAAGCGCTGAACGTCGAAGCGGCGGGAAAATTTGAAGTTTCCGATGCCGATACGATGTTGAAAGCACTCTAACTAGCGCAACACCCTGTCGCCTTCCTTCCTTCGGAGGAAGGTGATCTTCGCCCACCATCGATTTTCAACGAACGGCGAGAGACGAAAAAAAGCGGTGATTTTTCACCGCTTTTTTTCATGCGATCGACCGACTAAGTTTTTCTGCGCATCCACGCCATGCCCAGCAGACCTAAGCCAAGCAGGAACATGGGTGCGGGTTCCGGCGTTTCACTGGGTGGGACACCACCATCACCGCCGGGGCCACTTTGCGCATCGTGGGAGAACGGCGCGAATTGCGTGACATCCAAGTTTCCTGAAACACATTTTTTATCCTTGGGCTTGCACGTGATCAGTTTTGTGTTGTAAAGATCGAAGTGAATCGCATAGTCTTTGTCCAGATTCGTTACGTCAATGTAGAATTTTGCAAAGTACATACCGGCGCCCCCTTGCGGTCCAAAGGAAGGATTCTCTGCTGTATTGAAAATCCCCGACTGGCTGAGGGCGCTAAACGAGAACGTGGTTTCGGCAAAATAGGTCGGGAAAATGCTATGGCTTGAAAGGTCGTGAGAATCGCCCCCGTTTGTTGTTTCGACCGTTGCATCTAAAGGGGGTATACCATAGGTCATCCCCGAGGTGACGTCGATAACATCCCCATTGACAGTAAACGAGCCCAGGCTTGCCGGACTATTCACTTGGGGCGTAACCGCCATCGAAAGTGCGTAAATATCATTGATGGGGTTGCCGGTATCGGGGATCAAATAGGCATAAAGACTAAACGAATTGCTCGATGCAATGATGGTCTCAGTAGCGTTATCGTAAGTGCCGCCGGCTATACCCAGTTGCAATGTTGGGACGGCACTAGCGAAGGTTGACATCCCTACCAGTGCTGCGGCGACTACTGCAGACTTCGACTGCGTAAAAATTCGCATAATATTTAGTCCTCTTAAAAAAATTAATCAAACTACTATTGTTAGGTTATTAGCGCCGTTCGGATTCTTTATTATTTTCCGGCCCTTAGTTTTGGAGACGCCTGGCGTTATTTTTGGTGGTTTTTTCTAAATCAATACCTTTTCGCAGAACGAAAGCAATGATCATGCCATATACATAACTAGCTGAATTAAAGGCTAATAGATTTTTGTGGCAAAATGAAGTGTAAGATTTTTCGACAAAACCGCTTACCACAATGCGAAAAATAACATGTATTTAGAATAATTTTAGCCCGGGAATTGAAGATGCCCGCTGGTATTGCCTCTCAGCGATTGCCGCGCCGAGGCCAAGTCTAGACGCGCCTTCTGGCCTGGCCGCTTGTTAAGAAATTAGTCCGATCCCCGTTTACGTCGACGCGCGGCGCCTGCCACAGGCACATGCTCGCAATCTTTTTCACCAAACTACTAGGCGTTATTGGGTAACGGCAACGCCGTTTGGTATTTCACCTGCTTTAACGCAAAACTCGACTTGATGCTGGCAATTCCCGGGATCTTGGTGAGATGATCGAGCATAAAGCGCTCAAATGCCGGTAAGTCTGGCATAACCACACGAAGAAGGTAATCGGCATCACCCGTCATGAGATAGCATTCCATAACTTCCGGGCGATCGCGAATGGAACGCTCGAAATTCGCCAACGATTGTTCAATTTGTTTCTCCAGCGTCACTTGGATGAACACACTCACGGTCAATCCGACCTTGTGCGGATCGAGCAAGGTTACGTAGCGGCGGATCAGGCCGGATTCCTGCAGCTTTTTTACCCGTTGCAAACACGGTGAGGATGACAAAAATACGGCCCGTGCGAGCTCGACGTTAGTGATCCGCGCATTGTCCTGCAACTCGGATAATATTTTCCAGTCCGTTGTGTCCATGGAGATACTCGGCATTTTGTCGGGTTCCAGTCCAAAAAAACAAAATATTATGCTAAATTCATGTTGAACGCCGATGGATTTAGAAACTTTGTATCTGCAAAATAAGTATAAAATTCAAGCATTCTTTAATTCCTCCCCGGCTAATATGACTAACCTCTCTGAACTCGCCCTATCGGCCTTTTGGCGCGTGTTGCCGCAAGATTCCGACCCCAGTGAAACGCGCGAGTGGCTTGAGGCGTTTGAAGCCATCATTAAAACCGAAGGCGCCGAGCGGGCGACTTTTATCCTGCGCAAGTTGCTCGATCAAGCCCGCGCCAGCCGGGTGCCCTTACCGCCGGTGATGAATTCGCCTTACTGCAACACCATTTCCCTTGCCGATCAGCCGCCGTATCCGGGCAATATGGAAGTGGAATCCCGCCTTGCCGCGCTAGTGCGTTGGAATGCGCTGGCGATGGTAGTGCGCGCGAATAAAGCCCATCCCGAGTTGGGCGGCCATATCGCGACCTATGCTTCCGCAGCGGATTTATTCGAAGTCGGCCTCAATCACTTCTTCCGCGCGGGACAGAGCGGCGATCTAATTTATTGGCAGCCCCACTGCGCCCCCGGCGTCTACGCGCGGGCGTACTTGGAAGGCCGATTGACTGAAGAAAACCTCGACCATTTCCGCCGCGAAACCGGCGGCAATGGCTTATCGTCGTATTGTCATCCCTATTTGATGCCTGATTTCTGGCAGTTCCCGACCGCGTCGATGGGCCTTGGCCCGCTCAACGCCATCTACCAAGCGCGCTTCATGCGGTACCTGGAAAATCGCGGCATTCTTAAAACGTCCGGCCGTAAAGTCTGGTGTTTCATCGGCGACGGCGAGATGGACGAGCCGGAAGCTTTAGCAGGCTTGTCGATCGCGGCGCGCGAAGGTTTGGATAATTTAGTATTCGTCGTGAATTGTAATTTGCAACGCCTCGACGGGCCGGTGCGCGGCAATGGTTCCGTGGTGCAGGAATTCGAAGGTTTGTATGCGGGCGCCGGCTGGAACGTGCTGAAATTGATGTGGGGGTCCGATTGGGATCCGCTATTCGCGCGCGATACCGAAAATGTAATCCTGAAACGCTTGCACGAAACCGTCGACGGCGAATTCCAAAAATACGCCGCCACCGACGGCCGCTTCAATCGCGAAAATTTCTTCAACAAATATCCCGAGCTGCAAGCGTTGGTTGCCCACATGACCGACGAAGACATCGATCGCCTGCGTCGTGGTGGCCACGATCCGGTAAAGATTTACGCCGCGTATCACGCAGCGGTTTCGCACGTCGGTCAACCCACCGTGATCCTCGCGCAAACGAAAAAAGGCTATGGCATGGGCCAGTGGGGCCAGGGCAAAATGGTTTCCCACCAGCAAAAGAAACTCGACGACGAAGCATTGCTCGCGTTTCGCGATCGCTTCTCGCTGCCGCTGTCGGACGATGATGTCGTCAACTTGCGTTTCAATCGACCGGGGACTGACTCGCCGGAAATGAAATATTTGCACCAACGTCGCCAAGCCCTTGGTGGCTATGTGCCGTCGCGCACCACCGAAGCGCAGAAGCTCACCTTGCCCGCGTTATCGTCGTTCGCAAAATACTTCAACGCCAACGATCGCGAGCAATCGACCACGATGGTGTTCGTTACGATGCTGTCGCAATTGCTGCGCGATCCGAATATCGGCAAGCACATCGTGCCGATCGTCGCCGACGAAGCGCGCACCTTCGGCATGCAATCGCTGTTTCGCCAGGTCGCGATTTATTCTTCCACGGGCCAGCTTTACGAGCCGGAAGACAAAGACGAATTGCTTTATTACAAAGAGGCCAAAGACGGCCAGATTTTGGAAGAAGGTATCACCGAAGCCGGTGCTATTTCCTCGTGGCTCGCGGCGGCGGTGAGCTACGCGGCCCACGGCGTGCCGATGATTCCATTCTATATTTTCTATTCGATATTTGGCTTCCAACGCGTCGGCGATTTACTCTGGGCCGCGGGCGATGCCGGCGCGCGTGGATTTTTGCTGGGCGCGACGGCGGGCCGCACCACGCTCTCCGGCGAAGG
>JBKJHT010000002.1:0-5541 GCA_046598945.1 Burkholderiales bacterium
CGTTGTCAATGGCCAGTTGCTCAACACGGGTGACGCTGCGAAAATCAGTGGCGATTCTACCGTGGAATTATCCGACGGCAAAGACGCGGAGATTTTATTGTTTGATTTACCTTAACAAGGCCAGCCCGTTGAGTAATTGTCACAAACCGTGGTGAATTAGACGTTCTTGGAAATTCCATTCTTCATGCCTCACTGAAATGCCATGTCCCGTTCAGTCACAAGAATCCTCAACAGCTACCCCGCCGAGCCCGCACCGGGTCTACACGTCATGCGCCCCCTGCCTGGGCCGGGCCTCGACTATCTCGATCCGTTTTTGATGCTCGATCACTTCGGCCCACTGACCGTTGCGCCCGGCGGCAATGGCGGATTGAACCCTCATCCCCATCGCGGTTTCGAAACCGTCACTATCATGCTTGAAGGCGCGATGGAGCATCACGATTCCCTCGGCAACCGCGGTCTGATGACGCCTGGCGACGTTCAGTGGATGACCGCCGCAAGCGGAATCCTGCACGCGGAATATCACGAAAAGGAATTCGCGCGCACGGGTGGCACGTTGCATGGCATTCAGTTGTGGGTGAACTTGCCGGCGCGGGACAAAATGAATCCGCCGGGCTACCAGGATTTACCACAGGCGAAAATTCCTATCATCGAACATGGCGGCGCAATGATCCATTTAATCGCCGGCGAAATCGACGGCGTGAAGGGCGCGGCGCGCACCCATACGCCGATCCTGGTGGCGCGCATCGCGTGGGAGCGCGCTGCCGAGGTGGCCATTCCGATTCCGGAAAATTTTAACGCCGCGATTTATGTGATTGAGGGCGCGATTAAGTTTTCCGATGGGCAGGCTGCAACGGCACGTCAATTGTGCGTGTTGGCCAATGATGGCTTGGGAGCCAGTGGCCCTAGGCCAGGCCCTATCCATGCGGCTTCTGGCACGATGACGTTATTGGTTGCCGGCGCGGCGATTGGCGAACCGGTGGCGAGTTACGGACCGTTCGTGATGAATACGCGCGCGGAAATCATGCAGGCAGTGAACGATTTTCAGATCGGATGCAGGCAGTGAACGATTTTCAGATCGGTAAGATGGGGCGCATGTAAGCCGCCGACACCGACAAGTTAATGATTTTCTTGATTGCAGAAACTACTTTTACCACCATAGATTTAGACGTGCGCTTATTTTTTGTCGGGCAAGGTAAGGTAAGTGCCGCCTACGCAACTCACATCAGGAGAAACAAATGGCAAAAACGAATAACGGCGCTGTCAACATCGGTCTAAGCGAGAAACAACGTGGGGGTGTCGTTGATATTTTGAATGCGGCGCTAGCCGATGAATTTGTCCTTTATACCAAAACGCGTAATTTTCACTGGAACGTGACCGGTCCGCAGTTCAACGACCTGCACAAATTCTTCGAAGCGCAGTACGAGGAACTCGAAGGTTTCATCGACGATGTCGCGGAACGGGCGCGGGCCCTCGGTGGTGTTGCGCTGGGCAGCATGCAGAGCTATTTGAAGCGCACGCGCCTGAAAGAAAGTAGCGGTGCGCCGCCCGTCGCAATGATAATGATCGCCGAGTTACTGAATGACCACGAGACGATTATTCGACAATTGCGCGAAGATGTTGCCAAGGTCAGCGATAAATTGGGTGACGAAGGCACAGCGGACTTTCTTACCGGCAATATGGAAGCCCACGAAAAAATGGCGTGGATGTTGCGGGCGTTTTTAGGCTAGCGTTCCAATAGGGTCATTGCGAGCGAAGCGAAGCAATCTCGTATTTAACGTTGAAAATCGAGATTGCGTCGCTTCGCTCGTAATGACCCTGCGGAGATTTACGCGATTTGTTGTGATACGCGCGGGGATTTCACGCCGACGCTAATCGCTGCAATCATCGCGGCAACAAAGAACACCGCCATCATGGTGAATAGCCAGAGCGGATGTTGCGCGTCCATCGCCGCGCCGAATATCGGCGGCGCAATGGCAAGGCCCGCATCCAGCCCGGAGTAGACTACGCCGTAGACGCGCCCAGTTGCATTTTTCGGCGCCGCCGCGCGCACCAACAAATCCCGTGACGGACCGGCGACCCCTGAGCCGAAGCCCATCATCGCAAAAAATAAAATCAGCAACGCCGTCGGGATCATGCCGGTCGCGATAATGGCGGCGATCAGCGCGGCTGTGCCGAGTGCGCCTGCCACAACGCGGTCATGTTGCGCCGCTTTCGCCGCTAAAAATCCGCCGGCCAAGGTGCCGGCCGCATTGGCCAACATATAGGCCGTTACGCAGGCGGTGCCGATACCCCACGCGACGCCGTAGGATGCGTTCAGCGCCGCCGGCGTAAAGCTTTGAATTACGCCCAGCGCCATCGCGGTGAACGCGAAGAATGCGAAACAAATCCACACCGCAGGCAGCTTCATGAAATCGATACCGCTCGCCGTGCCTTGATTTTTGTTCGCTTTGACGATGGCGGCTTCGATCTCGCGCGTATCCAAGCGCTCGCGAAACACCACGAGCAACGCCAATACGCTAAACGCCAACGCCGCGCCAAATAATAACGCGATGTGCCACGAATAAAGCGCCGCGAGTCCCGCGAGTATCGGCGGCGCAACCGCCCAGCCGATAGAACCGGCGACCCCATGCCAACTAAACGCATGAGCTAGCCGCCGTTGGCTCACGCGGCGATTCAGAATAGTGAAATCCGACGGGTGAAAAATACTGTTGCCAAGACCCGCGACGCCAGCGAAAAACATCAACATGAGGTAACTCGAACTCATCGCCAAACCCAGCGCTGAAAAGCCAAGCAGCGCCATGCCGCCGAACAACACTTGAAGCGCGCCGTAACGATCGACGAGGAAGCCGGCGAGGAACTGCCCGACCCCGGAAACGATGAAGAACACCGTCATTAAAAAACCGAGTTCCGCGTAGCTCAGGCCAAACGCATCCTTGATCCACGGAAATAACGGCGCCAAAATGAGATGAAAAAAGTGTGAGGTACCGTGGGCGACGCCTACCAGGCCAATGACTTGGGCATCGCGGCGAAACGGCGTGGCATTCAGCGGGAGAACAGCGCTCATCGTGGTGACGTTGAGGGATTTAAAGCGATACGATACGCGACGGCTCGATTTGAGTCAAACGGGGTGATTTTCTAAAGCGAGTTGCCTGGCGCGCCGCTTGGATATTTTGCCGTAAGCATCGGCGCAGTAGGCCGGTGTGCGCTACCCCTCCGGTGAGGCGATGGGATGTCCCGCCAGGGGCCGCGCCGACCTTGGGTCCTGGCGGAGCATGCCTGCAGAGGCGCTACCGATATGCGTTTCAGAGCAGCCGTAAGGTATTTATATGTCGTGTAGACTAGTAACAGTTAACCCTCGTTGGTGCCTACCATGACTCGTTTTATAAACAGTAATTTTCGCCGCACCATTTGCCTGGTCGCCTTGCTCGCATTCGCGGCGCCGGTATTTAGCGTTGATGTGGGTCAGCCCGCGCCGGACTTCGAGCGTGTCGACGGCAAAGACCAGAGCATCAAGCTATCGAGTTATTTAGGCAAAGTCGTTTACTTGGATTTTTGGGCGTCGTGGTGCGTGCCGTGCCGCGAGACGTTTCCGTGGATGAACCAGTTGCAAGCGAAGTTCGGCAAGGACGGCTTTGCAGTAGTGGCGGTGAATATTGATACTAAAAAAGTCGATGCGGACAAGTTCCTCGCGCAGTTTCCTCCCGCGTTCACCATCTTGTTTGACCCCAAGCGCGGCGTGGCGAAATCCTATGAACTAAAAGGCGTTCCATCGAGCTATTTGATCGACCGTGCCGGCAACTTAGTCAGCGTCCAGTTGGGTTTTTCTAAGTCGCACCAGGCGGAGTTGGAAGCGCGGATCGAAAAACTGCTCGGCGACACGAAAAACTAAAATTTTCAGCGCTGGCGCCAAGGCGCAAGCCTGGGTGACTCGCGTATAATGGCGTTTTGCTGAAAGAAAACGCTATGCGCCTGGTTCAGAAAGCGTTGACGTTTGACGACGTTCTTCTCCTCCCCGCCCATTCCACTGTTCTGCCGCGCGACGTTAATCTTCAGACGCGCCTCACCCAGACGATCTCCCTTAACCTGCCGTTGATTTCGGCGGCCATGGACACGGTTACCGAAGCCAGTCTCGCCATCGCCTTGGCGCAGGAAGGCGGCATCGGCATCGTTCACAAAAATATGACGCCGCAACTGCAGGCCGCTGAAGTCTCGAAAGTGAAACGCTTCGAGAGCGGCGTGGTGAAAGATCCCTACACCATTTCACCGGACATGACCGTGCGCGAGGTATTGGCCTTGACCAAGCGCTATAAAATTTCCGGCTTGCCGGTGGTGAGCGGCAAATCGGTTGTGGGCATCGTTACCAACCGCGATCTGCGTTTCGAAACCAATCTCGATCAACCGGCGAAAAACATCATGACGCCGCGCGAGCGTTTGGTGACGGTGCGCGAAGGCGCGTCGCGCGACGAGGCGATGACATTGCTGCACCGCCATCGCTTGGAACGCGTATTGGTGATTAACGACGACTTCGAGTTGCGCGGCCTGATCACCGTCAAAGATATTCAAAAATCGAGCGAACACCCGTTTGCGTGTAAAGACAGCCACGGTCGGCTGCGCGTCGGCGCGGCCGTCGGCGTGGGCGAAGGCACCGATGAGCGCGTCGAAGCGCTGATCGAAGCAGGCGTGGATGTCATCATCGTCGACACCGCGCACGGCCACGCGCAAGGTGTGCTTGATCGCGTGAAATGGATTAAGCGAAAATTTCCGGCGATGCAAGTGATTGGCGGCAACGTTGGCACAGCGGCGGGTGCATGGGCGTTGATCGATCATGGCGCCGATGGCGTCAAGGTCGGCATTGGACCCGGTTCGATTTGTACCACTCGCATTGTTGCCGGCGTCGGTGTACCGCAGATCACGGCGATCCAGAACGTTGCCGATGCGCTCGCGAAATCAAACATTCCTTGTATCGGCGACGGTGGCATTCGCTACTCGGGCGATGTGTCCAAAGCCATTGCGGCCGGGGCATCCAGCGTTATGCTCGGCGGCATGTTTGCCGGAACGGAAGAAGCGCCGGGTGAAACCGAATTGTTTCAAGGCCGCTCGTATAAATCCTATCGCGGAATGGGCAGCATCGCTGCCATGCAACAAGGTTCCAGCGACCGCTATTTCCAAGACGCGGAAAATAACGCCGACAAGCTGGTCCCCGAAGGCGTGGAAGGCCGTGTGCCGTACAAAGGCTCGGTCATCGGCGTGATCCAGCAATTGATGGGTGGATTGCGTTCCAGCATGGGTTATCTGGGTTGCCCGACGATTGAAGATTTGCGCAGCAAAGCGGAATTCGTTGAAATCACTTCGGCCGGCATTCGCGAATCCCATGTGCACGATGTGCAGATTACTAAGGAGGCGCCGAATTATCGGGTGGAGTAGGGTGTGAAAAGTGAAATGTGAAAGGCATCTCGTATCGCTCAAAAGCCGCATAGGTATTGGTTCCTGGCGCATCCACCTTGGAGAGCCGCATTAACATTGACCGCTAGCCCGTTTGCT
>JBKJHT010000057.1:0-5031 GCA_046598945.1 Burkholderiales bacterium
GCAGGGGGGAGGGCAGGCTGGATGCCAAGATGGACGGCGGCAGCATTGTGCTGAATGACTTCGCCACATTCTTCGCCCAACATCCCCATATTCATCGGGTTTGTTTCAACGGCGCCAAGGCTGAGAGTCTGTATCGGAAGCATGTGTTGCCCTGTCTCGCGCATGACTGGCGCAGTATATATGTCAGGCTGCCGTCCACCAGCCCGGCACATGCGGCAATGGCATACGCTGCAAAGGTACGCCCCTGGATGGTTATTAGCGAGGAAGCTGAATGGATTGCCGAGCAGTCTTATCGGCCCGAACAGTAGCTGTCCGTGATGACGCGCTGCGCCCGAAGAACGTTGAGATCGTCGACTACCAGTGAGTGAGGTTGGCAATGCGCGAAGTACCCGCGCCTCCCCCGGCGAAATGCTCCAGGACGAATTTGGTTGACGGAAGGAGTCGGCCCCGCCTTCCCCTCGCAACGTCCAAAAACAAACTTTGCGACAGAACCGGCAAGCCGCCAATAGACGGTTTTTGACGTGCAAGACGTCCTCAAAACAATTTTTATTCCAATTCAACTGACGCGAAATATTATGTTTGATCGCCCGGGTGCGCCATACGGGGATGAAAGTTGCGGAACGTTTCGCGAGCCCGTAGTATTTACATTTATCGGTAATATTTACGCACTTTTGATGAATTTCAACGCCGTCTCCGGGGGCGGGCGGCGCTCTGAGCGTGCTTTGCCGGAACACCATGAACTTTCTGGCATGGACAATGCACAGATGACTTATGCCTGATCAATTCTCGACGAAAAACACCTCCACGATTCCCGGTGCCCGTCGAACCGGATTGCCTATCCCCCATATAGGAGGTTACTTTTGAAACTCTACGCGATCGCGTTTGTCTCTACCGCGGTGGTTTTCCTCGCGCTGGATTTCGTCTGGCTGGGTTTCGCCGCCAAAGATTTTTACCGAGCGCAACTCGGACCGCTGATGTTGGAAAAACCTTTGCTTGGCGTGGCAGTGGCTTTTTATTTATTGTATACCGCCGGGATGGTGACCTTCGCCGTTGTACCGGCTCTAACGGCGGACTCTTGGTTATGGGCGATGACGGCTGGCGCATTTTTTGGACTAGTCGCATACTCAACTTACGATTTAACTAATCTGGCCACCCTGCGTGGTTGGAGTGTCAATCTAGCACTGGTTGATATAGCCTGGGGCGCCATCGTTACCAGTGTGGCGTCCATGGCGGGATTCTTCGCCGCGCGCAACATTTAGGGTGCCGGTGCGCCGATTTAATTTGTCGATCGCGCAAGGAGAAACCGCATGGAGTGGTTGATGGATCCGTCGATGTGGCTTGCGCTCCTGACTTTGGTGGTGCTGGAAATTATCCTCGGCATCGACAACCTCATTTTCATTGCTATCCTGTCCGACAAGCTTCCGCCGGAACAGCAGGATCGCGCGCGCCGACTGGGACTCGGCCTGGCTTTATTTATGCGCCTTGGTCTGCTCGCCAGCATTTCCTGGTTAATGACACTGACCGCACCTCTATTTACCTTGTTTGCGTTGGAATTTTCCGGTCGCGACATCATCCTCATTATTGGCGGTGTGTTCCTACTCATCAAGGCGACCATCGAGATGCATGATCGGCTCGAGGTGGGTCCGCAGCAGCAGACCGGAACGGTCGTCTATGCGGGATTCGGGCCCGTGGTGGCGCAAATCGTGGTGCTCGACGCCGTGTTTTCGTTGGATTCGGTCATCACCGCCGTCGGGATGGTCGACAATCTTTATGTGATGATGGCTGCCGTCGTGATCGCAATCATCATGATGATCGCGGCCAGCAAGCCGATCACCACATTTGTGACCTCGCATCCGTCGCTGATCATTTTATGTCTGGGGTTTCTGTTAATGGTCGGCTTCGTCTTGGTCGCCGACGGGTTGGGCGCCCATATACCCAAAGGTTATCTCTACGCGGCGATCGCGTTCTCGCTGATGATCGAAGGCTTCAATCAGCTCGCACTGCGCAAGCGGCGTAAATGGGTCGCTCAGATTCCGCCGCGGCAGCGCGCGGCCGATGTCGTGCTGCGTCTGTTGGGTGGTGTTCCGGTGACCAGCCAGGCAACGTCGAGCGGCGATGCGAGCGCGATGATTCCAGATGCCGAGGGGAAACAGACCTTTGCCCCGGCCGAAAAAGAAATGGTGCGCGGCGTTTTGACGCTCGCTGATCGACCGGTGCAAACCATCATGACGCCACGCCGCGATATAGCCTGGATCGACCCGAATGATTCTAAAGAGACCTTGCTCGCCGAAGTCCGCGACAGCGCGCATCGGCAATTTCTGGTAAGTCGAGGATCCGTCGACGATGTCTTGGGAATCGCGCGCAAGGAAGATATTCTTGGGCTTTGGCTTGAGGACAAACCGTTTGACCTGATGCGCGTGATACGGCAGCCTTTGGCGGTGCGTGAAGGCGCCTCCATTTTGGAAACCCTCGATCTGTTTAAGCGCGACCCCGTCGACATGGCGCTGGTAATCGATGAGTATGGCGGATTGCAAGGAGTCGTTACGCAAACGGATTTTTTAGAAGCGATCGCCGGCAACTTGCCGGATGCCGCTCGTGACGAACCGGTGGTAAAGAATCTAGGAGATGGTTCCTTGCTCGTCGATGGCGCAATGTCAATCTATGATGCGCAGACGCTGCTCGAACTGGAAACGCTGCCTGACGGCGACTTCAATACGCTTGCGGGATTCGTTCTATACTTGTTCGGTCGCATTCCCGTCGTCGGAGAGAACGTCGAGTGGGGCGGCTGGCGTTACCAGGTGTCCTCCCTGGATGGATTGCGCTTAGATAAAATTGCCGCACGGCGAATCGACACGGCGCCAAATTCGGCAGTCTCGTCGAATGCGTAGCCGATTGTCTGCATCCCTTCTCGTGGCGATCTCAGTGATTCATTACGCGGCGCCGACGATCGAGAGAAATTCTTGAACATCCCATTGCTTATCCGCCGCATCCTGTTTAGTCGTCCCTGCAAAATTCAAATCGACGCATAGCGCCGATAAATTTGCGAGGCCGATCGCGTGAAGCGTTTCTACAAGCATTCGACCGCACCGATCCCACCGCGGTCAGCGAGATTATGCAATTGCCCGCTGTAGCAATCGGAACTCAACTTCATTGCGATTGGGTTCAGCCATTCGGGGCGTACTTGCGTGTGGTCGCCTTACAAGCCTGCGCACTGATTTTCCAGCCGCTCAGCACCGACGCGCGCCGTATTAATGTCACGGCGCACGTGCGCTTGCCTTGCTTCACTTGGACGATCGCCTTGTCATCGGGCGTTAGGGTAGGGGGATCGACAATCGCGAAGCGCTCTCCCAGAAACGCGCGAGTGACTGCAATCGCCGCACCGGGCGAGCCCGCATCGGCGGCGTAAACCGTGCCTGCACAAACCATTGAAGAACACGCCATCCAAACTCGCATCGAGTCTTTTTTGTCACAGCACGGCGCTACGGAATGCCCCCGTGTATGCCGTGGTGAGCGAATATACTGCGTTATAGTGAGTGCTGCATCGATTTCGTCAGAATCGACTCCGGGCGCGTTGGCGAGCGCGGGCACGGCCAAGGCGTCGGATCCGACGCGCTGCGCGAGCGTTGGTAGCCGCCGCCGCGTCCAAGATCCTCATGCCACCATCGGAATGCAGCAACAGCGCTCAATAAGGAGCGTCTCGCGCTTCGCAGCCGGAACGCTCCCGCGAAGTGCGGGACCAACCACAGATGCGCTTCCCAAGACCCCCCTTAGCCGCCGGGCTTATCCCCACACGGCTGCACGTCACGTCGTGACCTGCATAACGCGACGACACCGGTACCGCCCCGCGCAAGCCCAATTCTGCCGACCACTGCGTGCGCCCCAATTTTCGCGCTAGAATGCTGCAAGCCAAAATTCACGAAAGCGCTGCTCCTGTGAAAAATCGCGCCAAACCGGCATTTCAACCTTCGCGCTTGTTTTCTGATCGCCATCAAGGCTTCACCCTCATTGAACTCGCGGTCGTGCTGGTTATTGTCGGCCTGATCGCCGGCCGCATGGTCAATGCGTGGACCACGCCTGTAGGAAAGTGTTGATCGAATTGCAAACCGTAAAAGAGTTGGACCGCACGCGCGTCGACGCTCTGCCATGCGCTGCCTCCTAATTCTCGCCCATCCTCGCCGCGATAGTCTCTGCGGCGCGCTTTTCGACTCCTACGCCAGGGGTGCACGTCAGGCAGGAGTGGAGTGCCGTGAATTGATCCTGAGTGAGATGAGATTCGATCCTAATGTACACACTGCCGCGCCCGAACAGGAATCGTTGGAACCGGACCTCGTCCGCGCCCAGCGCGACATCAATTGGGCCGAGCACCTGGTTTTCGGGTATTGTCAACTTAGCAAAAAGAGTTCGATTTTACTGCCAACTGATTTGCGTCGGAATTCTAGAGCGATCTGACGGGCGCGTTCTCAGCGCACGTCATCTGTTGCCAATGTGAAAAGGCCACTTCTCGGTTGTTTCGTTTGGCTTGCGCGTCCAAGTGATAACGACAGTGTTGGAATAAATTGTTGATCTGATCGTGCGTAGAACAAAATCGTTGCAGTTGGCAGGTCGATTTGAATCGCCGCATAACCTTCTCACGAACGCGCGTCGGTTGGTGCGAGTTCTCGGCGCGATTGTTCAATCCCTTGTGTTGCCGATGCTCGCGGATAATGCCTAAGGCCCGGGTGGCCGCTGCGTAGCTCCTAAGTTTGTCGGTGATGATGACCCGCGGTAGGCCCTTTTGTTTTTTAAGGCTCTATGAATTTTGAGTGGGTGGAATCGGCCGGCTGGTGGTCTGCTCCGATAGCTCGCTTTGCAGGAAGAGATCCACGGACCATGACAGCATTCGCGTGGTTTGGACAATGGGCAATGCCCGGATAGCAAGCATTCATGCGGCTTAGCGAGGAGTTTGAGACTGAAGTACCACGGACCTTACCGCCAAAAGAGGGGCGACCATGAAGGCCATTGCCGGCAGTCGAATCGGAGTTTTTTCGTCCC
>JBKJHT010000079.1:0-13358 GCA_046598945.1 Burkholderiales bacterium
GGTACAATTTGGCATCGGCGTTCCTTGCGTGATGATTGGCTTCGACACCTTTATCAACGCGGCTTACAGACGGAACGCCGACCTCTTTTCAATTACTACGGTGAAATATTCGGGTTAGTCATCCAAGAAATCGACTGCAACAATGGCCAACGCTCTTGCGTCGGAAGCACGACGTTTCGCCAAGCCCGAGGCCGGCTTGCGGCGCGAGCTTTACAACGTCATTTTTGAATCCGATACCCGCGCCAGTCGACGGTTAGATCAGTTATTGATTTACACCGTTTTGCTCAGCATATCGGTGGTGATTTTAGACAGCGTGCCAGCGCTACGCGCGCACAGTCCCCGTTAGCATCACCAGGAGCCAATCTCTATGCGGCTCCTGGCGATGCATACGTCGGACGCCGCACCAGCAATGCCTCCTGGCGAGGGTGCGAAGGTTTTTTATTTCATTGGCGTTGCGACTATCATGGTGCGCATTCCATTAAGGTTTTGCGAGTAGAAAATGAGCTCCCACAATTTCGCTTTTTTGACCAAGGCTAGTTTTCTTGGCGTACCGGAAAACCAATCGGCCTGCGCCTATGCGGTTGCCGGCATCGCCTATGATGGCGCGACCACCAATCGCCCCGGCGCGCGCTTCGGCCCCCACGCGATTCGCCGCGCCAGCCATATGTTATGCGACGGCGTTCATCCGCTGTGGAATTGCTCGCCTGTTTCCAAATTGACGGACATGGGTGATTTGGCTTTGCCGAACACCAGCCTCACGGCGATGCGCGAAAAATTGCAGCCGCTGGCGCTGGATCTGATCGGCAAACACCACATGTGCTGGCTCGGCGGCGATCACTCCGTCACCTTGCCGCTGTTGCGCGCTTACCGAGAACATTTTGGTCGGCCATTGGCGTTGATTCACTTCGATGCCCACTGCGATACCTGGCACAATCATTTCGGCGAACCCTCCGGCCACGGCACCTGGACCTACGAAGCACTGCAAGAGGGTTTGCTGATTCCCGAAGCGACGATTCAAATCGGCATTCGTTCCTCCGGCGAACGCGAAGCGCGTGAATACGTCAAGACTCGCGGTGGCGAAATTTACACCTCGCACGCTTTGCGTGGCCTGGAGAACCGCACCCAGCTTGCCTCGCAGCTCGATGCTATTCGTGACCGGATCGCCGCGGCAGGTTCGCCGCCGGCTTATTTAACGCTCGATATCGATTGCCTCGACCCCGCATTCGCGCCCGGCACGGGGACGCCGGAACCGGCGGGGATGGCCACGTCGCAAGTCGCGACCTTCCTGGAAGAATTGAGTGACCTTCCGTTTGTAGGCATGGATTGCGTCGAGGTGGCACCGGCTTATGATCACGCGGAACTCACGAGTAACGCCGCGGCCTTTTTTGTTTGGACATATTTGTGTGGGCAGATTGCGAAGGCAGAAACTTGAAGTCGACACAACCAGAACAGATCTGTCAGTCCCGCGAAGGCGCGGAATCCATTTGGCGTCTAAATGAAAACTTATACGCCAAAGAAACCAAAGTTGTCGTCCCCGCGAACGCGGGGACCCAGTGTCGTTATGCGAAAGACACTGGATTCCCGCCTTCGCGGGAATGACGGGGTGGTATAGGTGTCATAGCTTTGCCCTTCACCCAAACCGACCAACTGACCGGTAACAACTATTACGCGGCAACGGCGCCGCGTGTCGAAGTATTTCCAACGCTTGAAGAGGATATCGAAGCCGACGTTTGCGTCGTCGGTGGTGGCTTCACCGGCCTGTCCGCCGCGCTGGAATTGGCGCAGCGCGGATTCTCCGTCGTGTTGCTGGAAAGCCGCGAAGTCGCTTGGGTGGCATCGGGGCGCAATGGCGGCCAAGTCATTGTCGGCTTCGGTTGTGACAACCGCACCATCGAAAAATACCTCGGCCCGCAAGACGCAAAACGCGCCTGGGATATTTCCGTTGAAGGCGCAAAGCTAATCTACGATCGCATGGCGCAGCATCACATCGAGTGCGACTTCACGCCCGGTTGGTTGCTGTTGGCGGCGCGAAAATCCCACGTCGCGCACTTGCGCGAATGGCACGAAGAGTTGGGGGAGAAATACGGTTACGGCGCGTGTGTTGAGTACATCCCGTCGTCGCAGATCCCGCAATGGACAGCGAGCAAGCAGTATCACGCCGGCGTTTACGATCGCTTTTCCGGTCATATTCATCCGCTCAAATATGCGCTGGGTTTGGCGCAAGCGTGCACTGCGGCCGGCGTCAAAATCTTCCAGAACAGCCATGTTACGTCGTTGCAGCAAGGCGCGCGACCGCAGGTTCGCAGCGCGAAAGGCAACGTCCGGTGCCGTTTCGTGGTGCTGGCGACCAACGTCTTCACCGGCGACCTTGTGCCCAAACTGGACGCGCGCATCATGCCCGTCGGCGGCACCGTGTTCGCGACCGAGCGACTGGATCCGACGCTGGCCGGGAGTTTGATCCAACATCGCGCCGCCGTGTGCGACAGCGATTTTCTGCTCGACTATTACCGCGTCACGCCGGACAACCGCATGCTGTGGGGCGGGCGTTCCACCTATTCGAAACACGACAGCCGCGACCGCGTCGAATCGCTACGCCAGAAAATGGTCGGTCTGTATCCGCAACTCAAAGACGCAAAAGTCGAGTACGGCTGGGGCGGCATGATCGACATTTCCCTCAATCGCGCCCCGGATTTCAATCGCCTCGACGACAATATCTATTACCTGCAAGGTTTCAGCGGCCACGGTCTCGCGCTTTCCGGCATGGCCGGCAAGCTCGCCGCGGAAGCCATCGCCAGTCAAGCGGAACGCTTCGATATTTTCACGCGCATTCAACATTACGCGTTTCCCGGGGGGCGATGGTTGCGCACGCCGGGGTTGGTGCTGGGGACTTTGTATTATCGGTTGCGTGATGCACTAGGCTGAGTCGCACCACGACCAAAGGGGGAGCCGTGATGCTTGATCCATTGCACCGCGAATTGAGCGAACCGTTCTGGTGGATTTGCATCTATTTTCTTACACACTTATAATCCCACTTATACGTTTTATTTTTCGACGAGGATGCGATGAGTCAAGTAACGATTTACTTGGATGATGAAACGGCCAAGAAGGCGCGGGCCGCGGCGCAGTCACGGGGTGTGTCGTTGAGCAAGTGGATCGCCGAGCGAATTCAGCATGCAACGCTCAGCGACTGGCCAGCTCACGTGCGTGAGCTGGCGGGGGCATGGAGCGATCTACCGTCAGCGGAAGAACTGCGAAAGCCGCGCAGCCTGGACGCAAAGCGGGCAAATCTCTAAAGTGTTCGTTTTGGATACCAATACAGTCCTCGACTATTTCAAAGGCAAAGGACGCGTCGCCGAACACCTGCTCGCAACCACTCCGAGCGAGGTTGCCGTGCCGGCGATCTCAGCATATGAGGTATGGGTCGGCGTGCTCGGCTCGCAGAATCCAAAGCGTCGACGCGAACAATTCGAGTCGTTCTTATCGGTAGTCGAGATACTACCTTTTGACGCTGAAGCCGGAATGCGCGCGGCGGAACTGCGATATAAGCTAGAACGCGCTGGCGAAGGAATCGGCCCTCTCGACACGCTAATAGCGGCAACCGCTCTAGTGTACG
Organism: Burkholderiales bacterium; assembly: GCA_046598945.1. GTDB lineage: Bacteria > Pseudomonadota > Gammaproteobacteria > Burkholderiales > JALYOK01 > JALYOK01. The sequence goes on from JBKJHT010000079.1 coordinate 3,614, forward strand.
GTGGTGTTCTGGTTACCCGTAATGTGCGGGAGTTTTCTCGCGTTGCTGGATTGAAGACGGTCAACTGGCACGATTGAGAAATCGAGTCGCTAGAGAAGTGGAATAAACTTCAAAGATGAATCCGAGATTCGTTAGGTTATTTCCGACCACATGACCTGATAAGTAATTTGGGTGCGATGTCCAGGGCAGCCGATGAGTTGGGGCAGTATCCATACGGTTCGTAGCGAGCGTCGAAATAGCGTGATTTTTAGCGCATCTTGAAAAGGTGTGTTCTATTTTATTTCCTCTCTTTCTACCTAAAGTGTTAAGTCGCAAATGTCGCCTTTGCGATACAGCAGGGAAGCTCGTAAAGGCGCATGTAATTCCGGAGGCCTTTTTTCGCTCCCTACGCAAACGCGCGTCACACTGCTTGCGAGAGATTTTTCGACGAGCAAAGAATTTGCCTCGATGGAGAAGATAGTAAAACAAGCTTACCGACACCAAGAGAGCGTACGCTTCCCGAAGCTTAAGTTGACGTAGCTAAAATGGAATGATGTGAGATTCGCCACCCAAATTGCGCGACCCTCTTTGTAGATACGACTCCTAACGCGGTAGTCGATACGGCGAGCATTTCGCCATCAAGTTGACACGCCGCAGAAGCGCGAGGATACTGCGTCCTGGCAATGCATGGCTTGAGAACCGCATCCCCGCTGGCTCCTCGGCTAGGCTGACATAAATGCCTAAAGGCAAATATTGAAAGCGACGATCATGCGGATCGGTGTTACCAAAGAAATTAAGAATCACGAATACCGCGTCGGATTGACGCCCCAGGGCGCCGCAGAACTCGTCAGGCATGACCATTCCGTTTTGATCGAACGCAATGCGGGCGCGGCGATTGGTTTTGGCGACGATCGCTATGTGGCTGCCGGCGCCCAGATCGCACCGGACGCCGATGCGGTGTTTGCCGCGGCGGACATGATTGTCAAAGTCAAAGAACCGCAGCCGATCGAGTGCAAGAAACTCCGCCCTGGCCAAATACTCTTTACTTATTTGCATCTCGCGCCGGACCCGGAACAAACTCGTTTGTTGATCGAGTCCGACGCCGTGGCCATCGCCTATGAAACGGTGACGGACGAGCGCGGCGGCTTGCCGTTGCTAGCGCCGATGAGCGAGGTCGCCGGGCGCATGTCCATCCAGGCGGGCGCGCATACGCTGGAGAAAACCCAAGGCGGCCTCGGCGTATTGTTGTCGGGCGTGCCGGGTGTACCGCCGGCGAAAGTAATCGTGTTGGGCGGCGGCGTGGTCGGCATCAACGCCGCGCGTATCGCGCTGGGCATGGGCGCGCAGGTGACGGTTTTCGATGTCTCACTCGCTCGGCTCAAGGAGCTCGACAATCTGTATGGCCCGCGTTTGATGACGTGCTATTCCTCGCGCGCGGCGATTGAACAGGCGCTGGTCGATGCGGATCTGGTGGTCGGTGGCGTGCTCGTGCCCGGCGCGGCGGCGCCGAAACTGATTACCCGTGATATGTTGAAGCTGATGCAACAAGGTTCGGTGATCGTCGACGTGGCGATCGATCAAGGCGGCTGCGTCGAGACTAGCCGACCGACAACCCACGAAGATCCGACCTTTGTGGTCGATGGCGTGGTGCACTATTGCGTCGCCAACATGCCCGGCGGCGTCGCGCGCACCTCGACTTTGGCGCTGACTAATGCGACCTTGCCGTTCGTGATCGAATTGGCGAACAAGGGTTATCGGCGCGCGGTCGAAGAGAATAAGCATCTGCGCAATGGTTTGAATATTCATCGCGGTGCGGTGACTTATGAAGCCGTCGCGCGGGCTTTGGGTTACGCTTATACGGCGGTGATCTGAGGTACGGCTTCGAGGTAACAATTGCTTCCTCCCCTTCAAGGCGAGGGTGGGGTGGGGATGGGTCATGGAGTTACCTCGACGTTCTGTGAAACCCATCCCCTTCCCAACCTTCCCCTCGAAGGGGAAGGAGCGTCACGAACAAGGAAACGAATATGATTCAACGTGAGAATTTTTCTCCCAACGATATGGAGAATTGGCTCGACGAACGACGTGTCACAGAAGTGGAATGTCTCGTCTCGGATTTAACCGGTGTGTCGCGCGGCAAAATTCTGCCGCGCGCGAAATTTGGTAAGGACAAGGGTTTGCGGCTGCCGCAAGCGGTGATGATGCAGACCGTGACGGGGAATTATCCGGAATCGGAGGAAGTCGATGCGATCATGACCGACTACGATCCGGACATGATTTTGAAACCGGATCCGGAAACCGTTTGCATCGTCCCTTGGGCCGTCGATCCGACCGCGCAGGTGATTCACGATTGTTTTTTTTTCGATGGCCAGATCGTGGATTTCGCGCCTCGCTCGGTGTTGCGCCGTGTGCTCGGCATGTACCAGGCAAAAGGCTGGGCGCCGATCGTCGCGCCGGAATTGGAATTTTATTTGACCGCGCGCAATATCGATCCGGATATTCCACTGAAGCCGCCGATCGGCCGTAGCGGCCGCTCGGAGACGAGTCGCCAGGCCTATAGCATCGATGCGGTGAACGAGTTCGATCCGTTGTTTGAAGATGTGTACGACTATTGCGAGGCGCAAGGGCTGGATGTCGATACGCTGATTCACGAGGTCGGCGCGGGCCAGATGGAAATTAATTTTTTGCACGGCGATCCGATGAAGCTTGCCGACCGCGTGTTTTATTTCAAGCGCACGGTGCGCGAGGCGGCGATGCGTCACGACATGTATGCAACGTTCATGGCCAAGCCCATGGCGAATGAGCCGGGTTCGGCGATGCATATTCATCAAAGCATTATCGATCCGAAAACCAAGCGCAATCTTTTCAGCAATGCAGACGGTACAGCGTCGCCACTTTTTTACCATTTCATCGGCGGGTTGCAAAAATATCTGCCCGCAGCGACAATTTTTTTCGCGCCCTATGTCAATTCCTATCGCCGTATCGTCAAATACGGCGCGGCGCCGATCAACATCCAATGGGGCCGTGACAATCGCACCGTCGGCATCCGTGTGCCGGATTCCGAGCCGGAAGCGCGGCGGGTGGAGAATCGCGTCGTGGGCGTCGATGCCAATCCTTACGTGGCCATCGCCGCGACTTTGGCCTGCGGCTACTTAGGCATGGCGAATAAGATCGAGCCGCTGCCGGAATACAAAGGCAGCGCCTACGAATCGGACTTCCAATTGCCGCGCGGTTTGCACGAGGCGCTGACCGAAATGCGCGAAGCAACGGCGCTGCACGATGTGATGGGCAAACGCTTTGTTACGCTCTACGCCGCAGTCAAAGAAGAAGAGTATGCGGAATTTATGAAAGTGATTTCTCCCTGGGAACGGGAACATTTGCTGTTGCACGTTTGAGGATAGTGAATCATGACCGCTCTATTTGAAATGCGGAATACCTCGCCCGGAAATCAGGAATACGACACCAAGGGTATCCAGGCCAAAGACGCCGCCCATTATCTGCATCCCTTCACCGATTTTAAAGCGCTGGCGGCGAAGGGCTCGCGCGTCATGGTGCGCGGCGAAGGCATCTACATTTGGGATTCCGAGGGCAACAAGATTCTCGACGGCATGTCCGGGCTATGGAACGTGAACCTAGGTTATGGCCGTAAGGAATTGGCCGATGCCGCCTACCGGCAACTCAACACGTTACCCTTCTACAATAGTTTTTTCCAGACCACCAATGTTCCCGCCGCGGAATTAGCCGCGGCCATCGCTGCAATCGCGCCGCCGCACATGAAGCATGTGTCATTCGCCAATTCCGGTTCGGAAGCGAACGACACGATCGTGCGCATGGCGCGCCGCTATTGGGAATTGGAAGGACAGCCGCAGCGAACCATTATTATCGGCCGTAAGAATGGCTACCACGGCAGCACCATGGCCGGCGCCTCCCTCGGCGGCATGGCCGGCATGCATGCCCAGGGCGGCTTGCCGATTCCCGGCATCGTGCACATCGAGCAGCCGTACTTCTACGAGCTTGGCGGCAAGTTGTCGCCGGAAAAATTCGGTGTGAAAGCCGCGGGCTGGCTGGAAGCAAAAATTCGCGAAGTCGGCAAAGACAACATTGCCGCGTTCATCGGCGAGCCGGTGCAGGGCGCTGGCGGCGTAATCATTCCGCCCATGACGTACTGGCCGGAGATTCAACGCATTTGCGACAAGTACGGCATCTTGCTGATTTCCGACGAAGTCATCTGCGGCTTCGGACGGCTTGGTCGCTGGTTCGGCTGCGAATATTTCGGCACCAAGCCGGATTTCATCACCTTCGCCAAAGCCGTGACCTCGGGCTACATTCCGCTGGGCGGCGTGATCGTCAGCGACCGCGTTGCCGACGTGCTGATCGAAAAAGGCGGCGAGTTTGCCCACGGCTATACCTACGCCGGGCACCCGGTCGCCTGTGCCGTGGCTTTAGAGAATATCCGGATTTTCAAAGCCGAGAAAATCATCGAAAAAGTCGCCGCCGAGACGGCGCCTTATCTGGCCGAAAAATTCCACAGCTTGGCGGATCATCCGCTCGTCGGCGTCACGGAAACCTGCGGGATGATGGCTGCCCTGGTGCTGGTCGCGGATAAAGAAAAGAAAACTGGCTTCGATCCGGCGGCGGAAGTCGGCATGATTTGCCGCGGCTTTTGTTTCCGCCAAGGCGTGATCATGCGCGCCGTCGGCGATCGCATGATCATCGCGCCGCCGCTGATTATTTCGAAGGCGGAGATCGACGCCCTGATCGCGCTGATTCGGCGTTGCCTCGATCTCACTCTTGAAGAGCTAAAACGCGTCAAAATACTGGCGTGAAAATTAATGCTCATGTAAGCTTTCTTTCCAAGGTCAATTGTTATTGGAAGCCTTGCCAAGAGCCGCGTGGAAACTGGCTTGCAGCCTGGGGGGCCTGGCGGAACTCAGCAGCCCTATGTTCCGAGGCAGGCAAATTATTGAGCGCACATGCGAAGCTCAAGTAGCCGGATTCAGTTCGGTGCGCGTTACGTTTATTTTTATCCGTTTGGAGGATGTAAAGTGAGAAGTGCTTTAATCAAAACAATCAGCATTGCGTTCACATCCGGGCTTACCTTGGGTGTCGGCCATCCGGCCCTAGCTCAGGAAGAACCCAAGGTTCTCAACGTTTATAACTGGGCCGACTATCTGCCGGATGATTTGCTGGCCAATTTTCAAAAAGAAACCGGCATCAAAGTCCGTTACGACACCTTCGATACCAACGAAGTGGTGCACGCCAAGCTAGTCGCCGGCCGCACCGGTTACGACGTCGTGGTTCCCTCGGCGAATTGGGCCGCGTTACACATTCAAGCCGGTCTATTGCGCAAGCTCGACAAATCCAAGTTGCCAAATCTGAAGAACACGGATCCCATCATGGCCGGGTTACTAGCCAAGGTCGATCCGGGCAACCAATATCTGGTGAACTGGGCCTGGGGTTTTATCACCTTGGGCATTAACACCGAAAAGGTCAAAGCGGCCCTGGGTTCCATGCCGATGCCCGAGAATGCTTGGGCGTTGATTTTTGATCCGAAATACGCCAGCAAGCTCAAGTCCTGCGGCATCAGTATGCTGGATTCCGCCACCGACGTGATCCCGGCGGCGCTGCACTACATGGGAAAACCTGCCTACAGCACCAACGCCGGCGACTATACCGAAGCGGCTAAGTTGATGCGCGCGATTCGCCCCAATATCAAAATATTTAGCTCCGGCATCAACGATTTGGCCAGCGGCGGCCTGTGCATGGCACTAGGCTATTCCGGCGACATGAACATCGCGGCGAGACGCGCGGCGGAAGGCAAGACCGGGCAGAAAATCGAGACCTTGGTGCCTTCCACCGGCGGCTTGCTGTTCTATGACAACATGGCGATTCCGGTCGATGCAGAGCATCCGAAGAACGCGCATATTTTCATCAACTACATTTTGCGTCCCGAAGTCGCCGCCAGCATCTCTAACAAGATGAGCTATGCGACCATGAATGCGGCGTCGATGAAGTTCGTCAATAAGGAAATGCTGGAGAATAAATCGATTTTCCTGACCGACGAAGCGAAGAAACGCATGGTGGCATCCGGCGTAACGAACAACGACATGCGCCGCATCATGACCCGCGCCTTCACACAATTCAAAACAGGTTTGTAACGATCAACCAGCAATGAAATAACCCGGTGTCCAGCAGCGCCGCGGCTCGGTTAACCTGGGGGCAGATCGATGAACAGCACGCCGTCCGAAAAAACGTCTAGTACGGACGACAGTTTTCTGCGAATAGAGAGTTTGGTGAAGGAATACGGCGCGGTCGCCGCCGTCGATCGCGTTTCGCTTACCATCGCCAAAGGCGAGTTGTTTGCTTTGCTGGGCAGTTCCGGTTGCGGCAAGTCCACATTGCTGCGCATGCTGGCCGGATTCGAAACGCCGACCTCCGGCAAAATCTTTCTCGACGGTAAAGACATCACCGATCTGCCGCCCTATGAGCGGCCGATCAATATGATGTTCCAATCCTATGCGCTGTTTCCGCACATGAGCGTGTGGGAGAACATCGCGTTCGGCTTGAAGCGCGACGGCATGCCCAAGGATCAAATCGAAGGCCGGGTGGAAAACATGTTGCAATTGGTGCAGCTCAAACCCTACGCCAAACGCAAACCGCACCAATTGTCCGGTGGCCAGCAACAGCGCGTGGCACTGGCTCGTTGCATGGCGAAACGGCCGCAGTTGGTATTGCTCGACGAGCCCCTCGGCGCGCTCGATAAAAAGCTGCGCGAGCAAACCCAGTTGGAAGTGGTCAATATCTTGGAGCAAGTGGGTTTGACGTGCGTCATGGTCACCCATGATCAGCAAGAGGCGATGACCATGGCCAGCCGCATCGCGGTGATGTCCGAGGGCAAGTTTCTGCAGATCGGCTCACCGTCGGACATTTACGAAACACCGAACTGCCGCTTCGTTGCGGACTTCATCGGCGATTGCAATATGTTCAACGGCTCGCTGATCGTCGACGAGCCCGACCATGTGGTGGTGGAAACGCCCGAGTGCAAACACTACGTCGGCCACGGCATCACCGGCACTCTGGGGATGGATGTCAGCGTCGCCGTGCGGCCGGAAAAAATTGCCGTATCGAGCATTCGGCCCGAGGGCGAATTTAATTTCTGCGAGGCGGAGGTGGTCGATCTCGCCTATCTCGGCAGCTACACTACTTATCACCTCAAGCTCAAGTCCGGCATGAAACTTAAAGCCAGCGCGCCCAATGTCGATCGCCACCACGAGGGCACGCCGACCTGGGGCGACAAGGTTTACGCGCGCTGGTCTGATTCCGCCATGGTGGTGTTGAGCAATTAACACTATGAAACGCTTGGCCCGCCTAAAAAATATCGACTGGGGCCGCGCCACGGTGCTCGGCGTGCCGTATCTGTGGCTGATTCTATTTTTGCTGATTCCGTTCCTGATTATTTTCAAGATCAGCGTGTCGGAAATGCAGCTCAGTCGCGTTCCGTTCAAGGACATCATCACCTATAGCGACGGCGCACTGAATCTCAGTTTGAAGCTGGGCAATTATTTGTTTCTCGCCCAAGACCCGCTCTATATCCTCACCTTCATCAGCTCGCTGAAGTTCGCATTTCTAACTACCTTGTTCTGCCTGCTGATCGGCTATCCGTTCGCGCTTTGCATGGCGCGCGCCAAGCCGGAATATCGCGCCACGTTAATGATGTTGGTGATCTTGCCGTTCTGGACCTCGTTCCTGCTGCGCATTTACGCTTGGAAAGGCATTCTCACGTCGAACGGCATTTTGAACAATGCGCTGATGTCCCTCGGCGTGATCAGCGAGCCGTTGCAAATCATCAACACGCCGTTCTCCCTTACCCTCGGCATGGTGTACGCCTATTTGCCGTTCATGATTTTTCCGCTCTACAATAATTTGGTAAAGCAAGATCATCGTCTAATCGAAGCGGCGATGGATCTGGGCGCCACGCCGTGGACGGCGTTTTGGAAAGTGACCTTTCCCTTGTCCCTGGGCGGCGCGCTTGCCGGCGCGTTGCTGGTGTTCATTCCCGCCGTCGGCGAATTCGTGATTCCGGAATTGCTCGGCGGCCCCGATAGCCTGATGATCGGCCGCGTGTTGTGGGACGAAATGTTCAGCAACAACGATTGGCCCATGGCGTCGTCGGTCGCCGTGGTGTTAATCCTCATTGTCATCGTGCCCTTCGTGATCTTGAATCACCAGCAAGAAAAACGCGGCGCGTCAGGGCTCGCATGAAACCCAATAATTGGTTCTCCGGTGGCGTGCTCGGCTTGGGTTATTTATTCCTGTATTTGCCGATCATCACGCTGGTGATTTTTTCCTTCAACGCGTCGCAGATGGTAACGATTTGGGGTGGCTTCTCATTCAAGTGGTACGGCGAATTGTTGAAAGATGAAGAGATTCTGCGCGCCACTGGGCTGTCGCTGAAGATCGCATTTTTCACTGCTACGGCATCGGCGATTCTCGGTACCCTCGCCGCCTTCGTACTGGTGCGCTACAAAAAATTTTTCGGACGGCCGTTGTTCAACGGCATGATCACCGCGCCGCTGGTGATGCCAGAAATCATCATCGGTTTGTCGTTATTACTCTTCATGGTTTCGCTGCAAAAAACGATCGGTTGGCCCGAACGCGGGGCGATGACCATTTGGGTCGGCCACACCCTGGTCGGCATGGCCTACGCGACGGTATCCATCCGCGCGCGCCTGCAGGAAATCAATCGCTCCCTCGAAGAAGCGGCGATGAATCTGGGTTGTCGTCCGGGGAGCGTGTTCTTCCTCATCACCCTGCCGCTGATCACGCAGTCCATCGTATCCGCGTGGCTGCTTACGTTTACCGTTTCGCTCGACGATGTGATCCTGTCGGCGTTCCTGTCGGGGCCGGGCTCGACCACCTTGCCGCTGGTGGTTTTTTCCCGCGCGCGGCTCGGTTTGAATCCGGAAGTGAACGCGATCGCGACGGTGATTATTGTGCTGGTGAGTATCGGCGTGATCGCGGCGAGTATTTACATGTCGCGAAAAGAAAAGCGATTACAGCGGGAAATGGCCGAGGCCTATCGCGACGCAAGTACGATTAAAAAATAGGCATCGAGCCAAGAGGCAATGGCCCGAGGCCACCCTGTCGCAAAGCGACTCTCCGGCATGGCATCGCCTTACAAACAAAAAGCCCAACGCATTGCGCTGGGCTTTTTGTTTTTTTAGGAATCTGACGATGACCTACTTTCACACAGGTAATCTGCACTATCATCGGCGCTGAGGCGTTTCACGGTCCTGTTCGGAATGGGAAGGGGTGGGACCACCTCGCTATGGTCGTCAGACATAACTTGTCGCCTTGCTGATTTTCATCAACAAGACCAATTTGGAAGAAGTATTAGGATTGCAACTGCATTCGCAACTGTTGTTATAGGATCAAGCCTCACGGGCAATTAGTATCGGTTAGCTCAAAGCATTGCTGCTCTTACACACCCGACCTATCAACGCGGTGGTCTTCCGCGACCCTTCAGGGGGATCAAGTCCCCGGGAAGTCTCATCTTGAGGCAAGTTTCACGCTTAGATGCTTTCAGCGTTTATCTTTTCCGCATTTAGCTACCCGGCGATACCACTGGCGTGATAACCGGTACACCAGAGATGCGTCCACTCCGGTCCTCTCGTACTAGGAGCAGCCCCTCTCAAATCTCAAACGTCCACGGCAGATAGGGACCGAACTGTCTCACGACGTTCTAAACCCAGCTCGCGTACCACTTTAA
>JBKJHT010000080.1:0-25734 GCA_046598945.1 Burkholderiales bacterium
GGTACAATTTGGCATCGGCGTTCCTTGCGTAATGATTGGCTTCGACACCTTTATCAACGCGGCTTACAGACGGAACGCCGACCTCTTTTCAATTACTACGGTGAAATATTCGGGCTAACTATCCCACGTCGTATCCTCTGCGCGCAGAAATATTGAGGCCAATCAGCACTCTTTGGATGTCGGTTTTTCTTACACTGCTTCCATGACGATAGACTTAATATCTCGCGGCGTGGCGATCAGTCATTGCTAATAAAAACATGACGTTAGAAACGCCAAGCCCGGGCGAGTAGAGCGCTGGAGTGGAAATGTAATTTTTTCGACACAGTTTTTTGCAGAATTCAATGTCGAATTATTTAACACTAATCGCGCACCCGCGCCGCCGGGCATTGGCATCTAATTGTATTTGAAGCCATTGTTTTGTCGGTACGGTTTATGCCTGGATTTGACTAACAAAGAACAAAAAAACTTCGACGTATTAACCGTACATAGAAAAGGAGTTTTTATGTTTAAGATGACCTCAATAAGTGCGCTGACTATATTAAGTGCTTTGACAACCGCGCTAGTTTTGCCAATGAGCGCGTCGGCTGTTCCGTTCACAATCGACAATATTGAAACCAAGGGTTTTGTGTGTGACTCGGCGGCGCCACCCAGCGGTCCCGGCGCTTTAAATTGTCCGGCGGGAACTACCCCCGATATTATCGACTGGCGTCAGGGCGATACCGATTTAAGTTCGTTGGTTCTTACAAGCTTGACGCCGGTTAACGGAATCAATCCCGGCGACGCGGCGGTACGAATTAATCAACTCACTCACAATAATGACGTGATCCCACTGGCATTCAGCTTCTCCATCGATATAGCCAATACCGTTCAGGTCACGGATGAGAATGGCGGGGCGATAGTGCTGACTGACACTAACGCGATCACAATCAGTTTTACGGAAACGCAAAACCAAGATCCCTGCACCTTTGACAATCCTGCGGGTTCTATATGTGATGACTTTTTTGATTTTGACGCCGGTGGCCTCGCGCCACTAGGCTTTACCGCGGGTGGCTTAAACTATTTGCTGATATTTGGCCTTGAGGCGGGTGACGGCACCGTTATTGACGGTAACCGAGTGTATACAGCGGAGAACCAAAGCAGTCAGTTGTTCGTTACTGCGCAAATCATTGCCCAGCCCACCCTGGTACCCGAGCCGATTAGTCTTGCACTGTTAGGTCTAGGTTTACTTGGAATGGGATTCATTATCCGTCAAAGGAAAATGTAGTCAGTCACCGCCGGTTGCTTTGGTCGCACGGGTCGTCCAATATCGGCCGACCCGTGCGGTGCCGGTTATTATTTTTTCAGGTTGCTGGAGCGCCGCATCAGTATGGCGTTCCATGCCGTACCCTGCCGCGAGCCACGCGCGGCGGACATCGCGGCCTGTTTTCTGTTATTTCAATTCTACCAACACCTCGTGATAACGCGTCGAGCTGATGTTCTTCGCCGCGTGCGTATCGCCTGCTTTGCGGTAATAAACTTTCCCGGGCTCCAACGTCGCCTGCGTCACGCCTGACTCGCGCGTGACTTCAAGCGTCCCGCCCTCAATCACGTAGAAAAAATAGTCTCGATCATGGGGATGTGCTTCGATTTTTTGGCCTGGTTCTAGCGTGAATTCCCATACCTTCACCCGTTCGTTTTCGAAAACCAATTTTGTGCCGATGTCGATCGTGTTTCCTCCAAAAGTTCATGTCATTCGCTTTGCGGATATTCGCGGACGCAAATACGGAATCCCGCGCGCGGCGATTGATATTTTCCAACGGTCGTCTCGGTAGAACACCGCGATCAAATTGCGCTCATCGATCCACTCGATTGTATCCAACAAAAATGAGCAATAGGCGCCGCTAATGGATCGCCTTGAAATCACACGCAATTCGCGGCTGAGTACAATAAAATCCGTCGCTTCTTCAAACGGACAATCGTAATCCGTCACCAGCAAAAAAACCATCGGGAATATCGAATTGATGCGACAACGAATAACCGGGAATACGAATTTCCGTTAATTTGCCGTCAACAATCAAGCGCGACTTCAACGGTTATCCCTTAACATTTGTCATTGCGAGGAGCGTTCTTTGCGACGAAGCAATGACGGACTGGTAAGAAATGGATCAAGATACTTTACGGGTGGCAGCCCTCGAATTTATGCCATGCTTGACCCCTATCCATTCAATCTAAATCAATCGGCCACAAAATCCCCGCCGTAATCCCGCCGTCGACGCGAATAATCTGACCCGTTACAAATTTCGCCGCATCCGACGCCAGAAAAACCGCAGCGCCGACCAATTCCTCCACGTCGCCGAGCTTGCGCAATGGCGTGTTCGCGAGCGCCCAGCCTTTCATCTTCGCAATGTCCCACATCTTTTTGGTCAGCGCCGTCGTAAAAATCCCGGCGCGATCGCATTCACGCGCACGCCGTGTTCGCCCCATTCGGTCGCCATGCCGCGCGTCATCATGCCTACTCCGGCCTTGCTCATCGCGTAAGGCGTGACGCCTTTCAGCGGCGCGTAAGTGTTGAGCGAATCGATGCTGATGATGGTACCTCGACCGCGCGCGATCATATGTTTGCCGATCATTTGCGTCAGTAAAAACATGCCGCGCAAATTGGTGTCGATAATCTCATCGTAAATTGCCGCCGAATACTTTTCGACTTTCATGCGCTTGTTCATGCCCGCGACATTGAGCAACGTATCGATGCGGCCGAACTCGGCAATCACCTGGTCGACCCTCGCCTGCAGCGATTTTTCGTCCGTCACATCGCAAACAATCGAGCGCATCGTTTTATTAAGTGGACGGGACGAGTTATGTGGCGAGCAAAGAAATAGAATAAACTCTGCGAATATGATCACAAGCGTTCTCCGTCGTACCACTGTGCCACGAGGCAATACCAGCATGGCCCCCAGATCAGGCATGGCTGCGAGGCAACATCCACGGGGTGGCCTCGGGCCATGCGGCTTCTGGCGTGGCGATTATTGCGGCGCAAATTTTTGAACACTGTGATCGGATCGGCTCAAGAACAGACTTTGCGCCGAAACAATGGTGAAATTTGATGTCCGTTCCAAATCCCAAATCCGCCCTCGTCCTCTTCGCCCACGGCTCCCGCGATCCAAGGTGGGCGGAGCCGTTCAAGGCGATTCAAGCGCTGATCCGCGCGCAAGCGCCAGACCTGCCGGTGGAACTCGCGTTTCTGGAATTGATGCAGCCCGGCATTCAGGAATGTTTGGGCGTGCTCGCCAAGCAAGGCATAACACGCATCAGCATCGTTCCGATCTTCCTCGCAGCGGGTCGACATTTGCGTGAGGATTTGCCGGCGCTGATTGCGCCGATTCAGAAGCAATTTCCCGATCTTGTTATCAACGTCACCGCGCCCATCGGCGACATTCCCGAATTTCAAGCGGCCATTGCGAAACTCGCGCTAGCACAAGCGAACCTCTAGTCTGTCATTCTGAGTGCAGCGAAGAATCTGCTATTGTTCACGCGGGAAAGCAGATTCTTCGCTGCGCTCCGAACAACATTCAAACTTTAAATCACGTAAGCATCCGCCTCGCCGCCGCGTGATCGCTCGACCACCTCGCGCGTGAGATGCGGCGCGAACAGTTCGATAAATTCGTAAACATAACGCCGCAGATAGCCGTCGCGCCGGAAGGCGATGCGGGTGGTGTTGAGCGGGAAGAGGTCGTCGATTTCGATCATGCGCAGGCCCGTGTCGCGTTCCGGCTCGAAGGCCATTTTAGCGACGATGCCGATGCCTAAACCCAACGCGACGTAGGCTTTGATGACGTCGGCATCGAGGGCGGAGAGGATGATGTTCGGCGTCACGCCCTGTTGTTCGAAAGCGCGGTTGATCTTGCTGCGGCCGGCAAACGCGGTGTCGTAAGTGATGATGGGATAGCGGCCGATGTCGAACAAGCTGATCGAGCCTTGTTGCAGCAAAGGATGATCGAGCGAGGTAACCAGGCAATGGTGCCATTCGTAACAAGGCAGAGACATCAGCTCCGCGACGTTGGCGAGGGATTCCGTGGCGATGCCTAAGTCCGCCTTGCCCGCCATGACCTCCTCGGCGATCTGTCCGGGATTGCCTTGGTGCAAGTTGAGTTTGACCTTGGGATAGCGCTCGGAAAACTGTTTGATTACGGTGGGCAATGAGTATCGCGCTTGGGTGTGAGTAGTCGCTATCGTGAAAGTGCCTGTGTCTTCAGCATGGTAGTCTTCCGCAACGCGCCTGAGGTTGGCCGCCTCGCGCAGTACCCGCTCCGCTACTTCAATGATCGCACGACCCGGCTCGGTCAAAGCCACGACGCGCTTGCCGCTGCGAACCAGCATTTCCACACCCAATTCTTCCTCCAAGAGGCGAATTTGCTTGCTCACGCCCGGCTGGGAAGTGTGTAGCGCGATCGCCGCGTCGGACACGCTTAGCCCTCGTTTCGCGACTTCACACAGGTAGCGCAATTGTTGTAACTTCATGATTAAACTATTTATAACTAAATAGAATTAAATTATAAATTAATATTCCTTTATTATCTATAGTGGCTTTGATAACCTTCGCGTCCTTACCAACTTAGCGCGCTGTATATAAAAATGGATTGGCTGTACCCAATATCAGGATTACTCGTCGGCATCATCGTCGGCCTCACCGGCGTCGGTGGCGGCTCGCTGATGACGCCGCTCCTGGTATTGGGTTTCGGCATTTCACCCGCCACTGCCGTGGGCACGGACCTGCTCTACGCCGCGCTGACCAAGGCCGGCGGCACTGTCGTTCACCAGCAAAAGTCCAACATCAACTGGCGCATCGTCGGCCTGTTGGGCGCCGGAAGCGTTCCGGCGGCGATTATCACCGTGTATGTGCTGCACCTCGTGGGCACGGAAAGCAAAGCGTTTAATTCCATCATCACGACGACCTTGGGCGTGGCGCTAATTCTCACCGCGCTATCCATTATTCTGCGCGGCCTGTTCCAAAAACAGAATGCCGGTCGTAAATTCGTCCAGCAGCTCACGATCTCGCGCCAAACCGCCGTCAACACGGTGATCGTCGGCCTGGTGCTCGGCGTGTTGGTGACCGTATCCTCCGTCGGCGCGGGCGCCCTTGGAACGCTCGCGCTTTTTGTTCTTTATCCGCGACTGTCGACTCGCCAAGTCGTGGGTACCGATATTGCTCACGCGGTGCCGTTAACGCTGATCGGCGGCTTGGGGCATGCGGCTTTGGGCACGGTCGATTTCGTATTACTCGGCAGTCTACTACTCGGCTCGCTGCCCGGCATTTGGCTCGGTAGCCATTTGAGTTCCCATGTTCCCGAGCGCGTGCTGCGTTCCTTGTTGGCGACGATGCTCCTTATCATCGGCGGCAAATTCGTTCTGTAGAGAATAACCATCTATGTATCGCTACGACCACTACGACCAAACCCTAGTCAACGAACGCGTCGCGCAGTTTCGCGACCAGACGCGTCGCTTTCTCGCGGGAGATTTATCGGAAGATGAATTTCGTCCGCTGCGCCTGCAAAACGGGCTCTACATTCAACGCGTCGCGCCGATGCTGCGGGTGGCGATTCCCTACGGCATGCTGTCGTCAAAACAGCTTCGTATGCTCGCGCACATCGCGCGCAAGTACGACAAAAACTATGCCCACTTCACCACCCGCCAGAACATCCAATACAACTGGCCGAAGCTGGAAGACACGCCGGATATTCTCGCCGATCTCGCATCGGTGGAAATGCATGCGATCCAAACCAGCGGCAACTGCATTCGCAATATCACCAGTGACCATTTTGCCGGCGTAGCGGAAGACGAAATTGTCGATCCGCGGCCGTATTGCGAAGTGCTGCGCCAGTGGTCGACCTTTCATCCCGAATTCGCCTACCTGCCACGCAAATTCAAGATCGCCGTGAGCGGCACCAAGGAAGATCGCGCGGCGACAGCAGTGCACGACATCGGTATTTATTTGCGCCGGGACGACAGCGGTGCGGTGGTGTTGGACGTGTTGGTCGGCGGCGGTTTGGGCCGCACGCCTATCGTCGGCCCCGTGATTAAAAAAGATCTGCCGTGGCAACACATGATGAGTTATTTGGAAGCGGCGCTGCGCGTTTATAACCGCTATGGCCGCCGCGATAATTTGTACAAAGCGCGCATCAAGATTTTGGTAAAGGCATTGACGCCGCAGAAATTTGCCGAGGAAGTTGAAGCCGAATGGCAGCACATCAAGGATGGCCCGGCGACGCTCACGGAAGCAGAATTGGCGCGGGTTGCCAAGCATTTCACCGATCCGAACTATGAAATTCTCGGTACAGTCGACGCCGTTTTTTTTCAACATCTGAGCCAAGATAAAGCGTTCGCGACGTGGGTGAAGCGCTCCGCCCATCCCCATCGCGTGCCGGGTTATCGTAGCGTGACCTTGTCCTTGAAGCCGATGGGCGTCGCGCCCGGCGATTTGACCGATGCGCAGATGGATCACGTGGCCGATTTGAGCGATGCGTTCAGCTTCGGCGAACTGCGCGTGTCCCACGAACAAAATTTGATCTTGGCCGACGTGAAACAAAGCGACCTGTTCGCACTGTGGCAAAAAGCGAAAGCCATTGGCCTGGCGACACCCAATATAGGTCTGATTAACGATATCGTTTGCTGTCCCGGCGGCGATTTTTGTTCGCTGGCGAATGCAAAATCGTTACCGATTGCCGATTCGATTCAGCAGCGTTTTGAGAACCTCGATTACCAACATGACATCGGCGAACTGGATTTGAACATTTCCGGCTGCATGAATTCCTGCGGGCATCACCATGTCGCCCACATCGGCATTCTGGGCGTCGATAAAGCGGGTTCGGAGTGGTATCAGATCAGTATCGGTGGCCATTCCGGCCGCGCCCTTGACGACAGCGGACGCACGCTGCCGACGGCGTTGGGCGATGTGATCGGCCCGTCGTTCGCCGCGGCGGATGTGCCCGACGTGATCGAAAATTTGGTAAAAACCTATCTTGCGAATCGCTACGAGGACGAGCAATTCGTCGACACCGTTAATCGCCTCGGTGTGGCGCCATTCAAGATCAATGTTTATGGTGAAAAAGGACATGCAAAGGTGGCTGCCCATGCCTAAGATCATTCGTAATGGCGCGATCGTCGACGATCAGTGGATCACGCTTGGGTCTGACGAGGCCGAGCAGATACCCAGCGCAACGGAAGCGCCGTTTCTGATGGTTTCCCTCAAAGTCTGGCAAGCCAAGCGCGACGCATTGCTGGCACGCGACGGACAACTTGGATTATTGCTCGAGACCAATGACGAACCCGCTCCGATAGGCGCCGATGTCGCGCGTTTCGGCGTGATCGCCATCCATTTTGCTAAATTTACCGATGGCCGCGGCTATTCGCTGGGCCGCTTGCTGCGCGACCGCTATCGCTACAGCGGCGAACTTCGCGCCGTCGGCGACGTTCTGCAAGATCAATTATTTTTCTTAAAGCGCAGTGGTTTCAACGCATTTGCGGTCCGCGCTGACAAGAGCATCGACGCCGCGTTGAAGAGCCTAAACGACTTCAGCGAAACTTATCAGGGTGCGTGGGATCAGCCCTTGCCGCTGTTCAAACGTCGCGCCATTGCCACCGTTAACTAAGGACGAACGAATATGTCATTCGCCCAAAGACTACTAGAGACTCAGCAAACCCTTAAACAAATCGCGGCGGATCATGCGTCGGTCGCCTTTGCCAATAGCCTGGGTACTGAAGACATGGTGCTGATGGATCTCATCACCAAACATGCGCCGACTATCGAGATTTTTTCCATCGACACGGGCCGTTTGCCAGTCGAAACCTATGATCTGATCGAGCGCGCCATCAAGCACTATCGGCGTAAGATCGTAGTGTATTTTCCCGAACAAAGCGCCGTTGAAAATTTCGTTCGTATTAACGGTATTAACGGTTTTCGCGACAGCGTAGCGCAGCGACAAGATTGCTGCCACGCGCGCAAGGTCGAGCCGCTAAAGCGGGCACTCAAGGGAAGATCCGCATGGATTACCGGTTTGCGTCAGGCGCAAGCGGTCACGCGCAAAAATCTGAGCGTTGCGGAGTTCGATGAGGCCAACGGCCTACAAAAATACAATCCGCTGATCGAATGGAGCACAGACGACGTGTGGGACTACATCAACGAATTCGGCGTGCCCTATAACGCCTTGCACGATCAAGGTTATCCCAGCATCGGTTGCGCCCCTTGCACCCGCGCCGTCGAGCCGGGCGAAGATGTTCGCGCGGGGCGCTGGTGGTGGGAGAGTGCAGAACAAAAGGAGTGTGGATTACACGTGAAGAACACGGACGCGCATCACGCTGTCACGGTTTCGTAATAAACTCATACTATAAAAAATGTTAGCCACTTTAGAAGAAAATATTTTGGACTCCAGTACGCTTACTGTCGGCGCCGCCCAGCCCGCCACCCGCATCAGCCACCTTGATTGGTTGGAAGCCGAGGCGATCCACATCATGCGCGAGGTTGCTGCGGAATGCAGCAATCCGGTGCTATTTTTCTCCGGCGGCAAAGACTCAATTGTGATGCTGCGCCTGGCGGAAAAAGCATTTCGTCCGGGAAAATTTCCATTCCCGTTAATGCACATCGACACCGGCCATAATTTTCCGGAAGTGATTCAGTTTCGCGATAGGCGCGTGGCCGAATTGGGCGAGCGCCTGATTGTGCGCTCGTTGGAAGATTCCATGGCGAAAGGCCGCATTCGTTTGCGCCGCCCGGATGAAAGCCGTAATGCCTATCAAAGCATCACGTTGCTGGATGCGATCAACGAATTCGGTTTCGATGCCTGTTTTGGTGGCGCGCGTCGCGATGAAGAAAAAGCGCGCGCGAAAGAACGCATGTTCTCCTTCCGCGATGAATTCGGCCAATGGGATCCGAAAAATCAGCGCCCGGAGTTGTGGGCCCTTTACAACACTCGCGTGAACAAGGGCGAACACATGCGCGTGTTCCCGATCAGCAATTGGACCGAGCTGGACGTGTGGCAATACATCGAACGCGAGAAGCTCGAAGTGCCGTCGATCTATTACGCCCATGTGCGCCCCGTCGTTCGCCGCGGTAGTTCGCTGGCGCCGGTGACCGAACTCACGCCGCCGAAAGCGGGCGACATAGTCGAGCAGGTCTCGGTACGCTTTCGCACCGTCGGCGACATCACCTGTACCGCCCCGGTGGAATCGGATGCCAAGGATTGCCAAGACATCATCGCCGAAACGGTATTGACGCGCATCACCGAGCGGGGTGCGACGCGCCTCGACGATCAAACGTCCGACGCTTCCATGGAGTTGCGCAAGAAAGAGGGTTACTTCTAATGAGCGTTATCGCATTGCATACGCCCAAAACCATGGAGTTGCTGCGCTTTACCACGGCGGGCAGCGTCGACGACGGCAAGAGCACCCTAATCGGCCGTTTGCTGTACGACTCAAAATCGATATTCGAAGACCAACTCACGGCGGTTGAAAAAACCAGCAAGAAACGTGGCGCCGATGCGATCGACCTATCGTTATTGACGGACGGCTTGATCGCCGAGCGCGAGCAGGGCATCACTATTGATGTGGCTTATCGTTATTTCGCCACGCCGAAACGCAAATTCATCATCGCCGACACGCCCGGCCACGAGCAATACACGCGCAATATGGTCACCGGCGCATCGACGGCGGATCTGGCCATTGTGTTGATCGACGCGGCGAAAGGCTTGTCGATTCAGTCGCGCCGCCATGCTTTGATCGCGCACCTGTTGGGCATTCCCCATGTGCTCGTCGCGGTGAACAAAATGGATTTGGTGGATTATTCCAAAGACGTGTTCGATACTTTACGCGGCGAATTTTCCGCATTCTGCGGGCGCTTAGGGATACTCGACGTTCGCTTCGTGCCCATGTCCGCTTTGCGTGGTGACATGGTGGTGGATCGCGGCGAGAAGTTGGATTGGTACAAAGGCCCGACCTTGCTGGAAGTTTTGGAAAGCGTGACCGTGCTGGAAGATCGCGGCGGCCCATTCCGCTTCCCGGTGCAATTGGTCGGCCGCCCCCATGCCGTCGAACTCCAGCATCTGCGCGGTTACATGGGGCGCATCGAATCCGGTAGTGTCGCCGTCGGCGATCCCATTACGGTTTTGCCGTCCGGCCGCACCACAAAAATCCGTGAAATCGTCACCTACGACGGCGCCCTCGAAGTCGCCCACGCACCACAGTGCGTCATGCTGTTGTTGGAAGACGAGATCGACATTTCTCGCGGCGACATGATTGTGCATCCGCACCACCCGCCCAAAGTCGACAAGACCCTACGTGCGCATCTTTCTTGGATGGACAACGAGCCGCTGAACCTGTCGCGCAAATATTTGATCAAGCAAACCACCCGTGTTGCCAAAGCGGTGTTTACCGCCGTCGAACACAAGATCGACGTGCAAACGTTAGAAGAAGTGAATGCGGATGGCATATTGAAATTGAACGACATCGGCTCCGTCGCGATCAAGCTACAACAACCGCTCGCGTTCGATTCCTATCAAGAAAATCGCGTCACCGGCAGCTTCATCGTCATCGACGAAATCACCAATCACACCGTTGCCGCAGGGATGATTCGGTGAGCGGAAAAGTTTATTTAGTCGGTGCCGGTCCCGGCGCGCCTGATCTGCTGACCTTGCGCGCCGCCCAGCTACTCGCCCAAGCGGACATCGTCTTTTATGACGCGTTGGTGCATCCCGATACCATCGCGTTGGCGACGCACGCGGAGAAAATCGCCGTCGGTAAACGTTGCGGTAAAGCCTCCACAGCGCAACGCTTCATCAACAAACGCCTGGTCGATGCCGCCAAAAAATATCAAACTATAGTGCGTCTGAAAGGCGGCGACCCGATGCTGTTTGGCCGCGCCCAGGAGGAAATCGAGGCGCTGCGCGAGGCGGGCGTCGAATACGGCATCGTCCCCGGCATCACCGCAGCGCTGGCTGCGAGCGCCGATCTCGGCATCTCCCTCACGCGCCGCGGCTTGAGCCGCAGCGTCGCCTTCATCACGCCCAGAGTCGGTCCCGGCGAAGCAGAAAATGATTGGGTACAAACCGTGGTTGCCGCTGATACCGTCGCGCTTTACATGGCGAGTGGCGAAGCGGAAGCCATCGCCGCGCGTTTGATCGGCGCGGGCAAGTCGGCGAGCACTCCCGTCGCCGTGGTCGAAAATGCGTCGCTACCGAATGCGCGCATTATTTTTTCAACGTTAGCTAATTTACCCAACCGCATCGAAGCGCTCAACCTCGAAGGCCCCGCGCTCATTCTCCTCGGCGAAGTCTATCGCCACGGCGCCGAAGCCATCATCGAACACCACATCGTTCAAGTAAAATTGGCAGCGCAAAGCTGATCCAAGTCGTAACGTAATCGTCCAATGTAGTGTGCCGAACGGCGTGGACTAGGCGCGCGAGGCCCATGGATAGTGGTTCTCCAACATAGTTTATTTCACACAGGACGACATTTAGCGGCACGGGTCGTGCTTAGTAGAATCTAGAATCCATCTTCGTCGCTGCGTACACCTCGCGGCGGCTGTACTACCATTTCGGCATCGGCTTGGGAGGCAGGTGGATATTGGCTCGCAGGGCATACATTGCTATCAGGGAAGCGGGGTGCGGCTTCTGGCGTAGCTAAAAATAGGTTTCAACATTTAGCGCGTTCGTTAGGAGCGGGCAACCCATCACTGTTCTGATCGTTTGTGGCGATACACCCAAGTCTCGGTGGATCGGGTCTTCGGTGAATATCGCCAAAGGATCGGGGGTTTTCTTAAGCCAAACCGCTCGATCAACGGGTCACTTGTTCCAGCAGCAGCGCGAGCTCGCGGGTGCGCGATCGGCGCGAATGCAAATTCGCGACTTCCGGCCGTACGCCTGCGGCACTGCCGCTGCGTAGCTGCGCGACAAAGCGCCGCAGCCCCGCCGCGATGTCCTGCGCGTCGGCGATGTTTACGATATCCGTCGCACCGGCGGCGCGCAGCGAACTGGCGGTGTTTCCGATCGGATCGGTTAGGGTAAAAATAGGACGGCCCGCGCGCAAGTATTCGTACAGCTTCGCAGGAATTTGATGGTTGCACATGCTCGCTTGAAACAACAACAAGCCATCGGCGCATAGCATTTCGCGCAGTGCGTCGCGATAGTTGACCGTGGGTGCGAGCTTAACAATGTCGCTCAGGCCCAGCTCCGCCAACATGGGTCGATAATAATGGTCGCTGCCGGTGGCGCGTAGTATGACTTGTAACCGGTCGGACGAAATATCGCCGCCATCTTTCAGTGCCCGCAAGGCGGCGAAGAACGGCTTGGGATCGCGCTCTTGCGGATACAAAATGCCACTGTGAATGAGCGTCAGTTGGCCTGGCTGGCCCAATGGCTCTGGCGCGAAACCCGATTCGGCATCATGAAAGTTTTCGTCGTCAAAACCGTTCTCGATCACCGACCAATTCGATGCGGGCTTTTCCGGATAACGCTCGGCGTACATCTCACGTGTGCCTTCGGTGGTGAACACCGCGCGGGCGCAGCGGCGAATGATCGCGCGTTCCAAACGCCGGTGTAGGCGCCAGGTCAACGGATCGCGCGGATAGCCCGGCTCGGTCATGGAGTCGCGAAAATCGGCGACCCAGGGCAATCCGCTCAGGCGCTGAAGGCACAAGCCGATGAGATGCGCGGTTGCAATCGGATAGGTGGACATGATCGCCACCGGACGGTGGCGCCGAATCATCGACATGCCGCGCCACACTGCGCCGGGTAACCAACTTACCCAACGATCTGGCTGCGCGAGCCAACCTGGGTAGCGTTTGCCGATCGCTAAATGCCGCGAGGTATCCAGTCCAAAGGCGCGTTCGACTACCATTCCCTCGGGAATCTCCGCCATTTGGTCATCGCTGGTTTGCTCGTAGGCTCGGGGTGAGATGGTCAGCACCATGGGCTCCCAGCCATTCTCGCGTAAATACGCAGAAAATTTGAGGGTGCGCTGAATGCCGCTGCTCACCTTGACCGGCGGGTAGTGGTAAGCGATTAGCAACATGCGGCGGTTCATGGTTTTGGCGTTGGTGTTATCCATGGGTTCAAAGATCAAGTGCCATGGTTTCCGAATACAGATAATCGATGTCGTTGTCGCTTAGCGTTGGGCTCAAGTAAACCTTGGCGTTGAAACCGCTGCGAACGGCGCTAGGCCAAGGATTGCGCGTCAGAAAGCGACATTCAACGTGGGTGCTCGCGATAGCGCGAAAAATGAAATGCCGAGCTAAACGACGATAGTGCTGCTCAAAGACCGTTGCATCGCTCAAATAATATACGTGGGCCGAAGGCAGTCCTTTGAAGCGGCCCAGTTTATAAATGACGTGACACCAGTTATTCGGTGTGCCGATCAGAACGTGGTGCAGCCAAGGGAACGCCGCGTGATCGCGATAAATGCGTAGTGCGTCGCCTTGTAAGGCGTTTTCGATTTTATCTTGAGCAGTGATCAACTCCGAGCCAAGTGCGGGCCATGGTATGTTGAAAATAACCGCTTGGCGTTCGTCCAAGGGACGAAATTTTAGAAATTGCAGCACGCCACCCACAACTTTAGTCGGGGAAAAATCCGTAAAGTGATAGCCTTTTTGGCCGACCAAGGTCATGGCGAGGCGCATGCTTTGTTTGCGATAGGCATCGAGCACACACCAACTGGTGATATTGCATACCCGTTCCGGCTTACCATTAATGGTGCGTTCAGCGTAATAGGCGCCGATCCCGCCGACGATTTTTCCGGCGTCGCGCAACACGAAGCCATGGTTAGGCGGAACCATACCCCAGTGCTTGCTTAATCCCTCCTCCCAAGCCTGGGGCGCGCGCGCCGCCGTTAAATGGGTGTGCAGAAAGGCCGCGAATTCCGGGAGCGTTTCTGTCGTAACGGGTTCGATAGTCGGTTGTGCCAAGGCTATATCCAGTTAATTTCTGAGTTCTTCGTTACCATTGCCGCAACCATTGCAGTCCCCAGTTCACGACTTGATCGCGTTCTGCGGCTGAAGAAAAGGTATGATCCGCATCAACAAAATCATGACGCGTAATCGATTTGATTTTGAGTTGCTCTTGCCAGCCCGGTGAGCCGCGCACCCACTCATCGAATTCACGAGCAATCAAGTCGCGGCCGCTTATCACCAGCATGATGGGCCCGCTAAACCGCGACAAGCCAGCAAGCATGCGATCCGGTAAGACCAGATCGCGCGGCAGTTCGGTAGCTAGAGAACCCACCACGGCTTGTGCTCCCGTCGATGATTTTGTTCGCGATTGGCTTACGAGCTTGAATGCCGATCCCAATGCCTTGGCCGGATTGAAGCGCCCACTGAATATTTTCTTCCAGAAGCTGGGTTCGGTCAGTCGTTTGATATAGTAGTGGCGCAAGATGGCTTTGGCTTGACCTTCCACAGTGCGCACCCAAGGATTGAGCAACACCAAACCCTTCACGCGCGCATCTCTATAGGCATAGAACAAAATCGCGGAGGCGGCGTTACATTCGCCCCACAACACAATTTCGTCCAGCTCAGGCACCTCGGATTTGAAACGATCCGTCGCGGCGCGAATATCATCGTCCACCACATCGAAATCATGAAACTCGCCATGGCTATCGCCCCAGCCGCGGTAGTCGAAGCGAAACACTGCGAAACCTTCCGCCGCCAAGCGCCGCGCCCACAGCACTAACTGGCGGTGGCCGCCGACGCGATACTGGGGCCCGCCCGCAACGGCGATCAAGATGCCGCGCCGGGCTTTGCTTGCGGGGCGGTGGAGAATGCCCACCAACGGGTCGCCGTTGCATTCGAACCGAATGGCAGCCTCGTTCATGGGTTGGTCCAGGCTTGTTTCGCCCATGCGGTCGTGGCGTCGATTGCGCTTGTTGAAATAGCCCGCTCCGCCACTTGCCAAAAATTCGGGGCTTCGAAGAATCGAACATCAATAGTCGCGCCACCCGAGCGCCAAGTATCGATGACCTTTTGGCTGGCCGGTGCGGCTTGCGTGGCATCCGGTGCTGCTTGTTCGAGCCACAGCGTTGGCATATTCGGCGCGGGGGGAAATGTATCTAGACGCGCCGCGTCCAGGGCGGTGGCCAATTCCGGATGAATCTCGTAGCCGGAAACTTCCAGGGATTTACACGCGGCCAATTGTTCGCGCATGGAATTGGTGGTTTCTTTGGGAAGATTGGGTCGTTCCATTTGCGCCGCGATGCGCATGCGTAAAAACTGGGTGAAGTGTTGCTTGCCGTCGACCACGGGTTGCCATGCGATAAACGTAACGCGAGGCAGATCGATTGACTTTAGCGCTTCCGCCGCCAGCATAGCGCCGAGGCGTATTCCCCATAGGCCGCGACAGCCGCCCGGTTGTTGGTTCAGCCAACTGATTGCCGCGCGGATATTGTCTTGCCAGATTTGCCAACGGGCGTCGACATAATTGCCGGCGCTATCGCCCGTGCCATGTAAGTCGAGCAACAAGGTTCCAATCCCCAGTTGCGCAAAAGCCTGAGCCTGTAACGCCACCATGCTGCGGCAGCGGTTCATCTCTTCGTTAAAAGGAGGCACGCACAGAACATGACCACGGATAGACCCCGTATCGGTCGGCCGATGATGAACGGCAAACAGCCGGCCGTTTGGCGCGTCTAGAAAAAACGGATCAAGCGTAGCGACAGGCAT
Source organism: Burkholderiales bacterium (assembly GCA_046598945.1). Lineage (GTDB taxonomy): Bacteria > Pseudomonadota > Gammaproteobacteria > Burkholderiales > JALYOK01 > JALYOK01. The sequence continues at coordinate 15,671 of JBKJHT010000080.1, forward strand.
GTGCGCCGTAGAATTTTTTGGATCGACGAGTTGATGGTTGCTTAGGCTTGACCCTTGCGTCTCAGCACGAAGTCAGCCATGGACGAAAGCGTGCCGAGATTATCGATGGTGATCTCTTCTTGCGCGAGGCGGATCTGGTAGTGACCTTCATACCAGGCGATCAGTTCAAGCAATCCGGCGGAATCGATCAGTCCCGTCGCCGGAATGATGTCTTCGCTTTGCAGCTCGCTGGCATCATCGCCCATGCGATCGGCGATTTCGACGATTTTATTCTTAATGGTGAGTTCTATCGCTGGTTTATCAAGGCTCATCGCGGTGAATTCCGGTTAAACAGGATTATTGGGTTTAGAAAGTTTGCGTAGGGCGGTGACGACATGGACTCCATTCAACACCCGATGGTCATAAGTCGCACCGAGAACCGAGCGACCATCCATCGAAACCGCGTGGGCGATCATGATCGCAGTACGCGGCGGCAGGATGGGAATATGTCTGCTGACTTTCCAGCGCGCCATGCTGGAGAACGAAATGGTAGTTCCCTGAATTTCCAGTGGACCCAGTTTATGAGTCGCGGCGCGCCGCTGCAATTCGCCCATGGCGTTGACGAAACCAATCTCGTCGAGTGCCTGAGCATCACGCGCGACTGTTAGGTACAGGGTGTCGCCCGCTTGCACCGTAAAGCCGAAATTCACCGCGGAATATTCATAACGCTGGTTGCCGACGATGGTGGAATTGAGTTGCGGCGTTTCCTTGGCTAGTTCCACGAGCCGCCAGCACATCAGCGACAGCAAAGGGCTGAGCAGCAATTTGTGGCGTTCGGCGAACGCTTTCGCATAGGCTTCCCACGGCGCGGGATCGTACTCGAGTTCGATATAGCCGGCGACGGCCACGTCGCGATGCCAAGTTACCGTTGCAATCATGCCGCGCTCTTCGCTGCGCAGATCGCGTAGGTTGCCGGCAATATCGGGTACGGTTTCGACCGCGCGGGTTGGCGCAGAGGCAGCAACGGGCTTGCCGCGGCTGGCAAGAAAACGCTCAATGTCGTCGACCGTTAAGCGATCGCCGCTGGCGGGGACCGCGCTTGCCTCGAGTCGATGTTCGCGCAGCATTTGGCGCGCTTTTGCGGTGGGTTGACCCGTTGCCGCCGATCGTTCGCTGGTTGCCGCGACGACGGGCATGGGTTCGTCGACGCGCTCGCCCAACCACAACAACACACTGCCAACGGCGATTACAGCGTCGACGTTGGCCAGAATACCCAGCACGAAACCATCGGCGGGCGCTTCAACTTCCACAACGGCTTTGTCGGTTTCAACTTCCGCGACGAGCTGGCCGCGGCTGATTTTCTCGCCGACGGCCACGCGCAAGGAGACGAGCTTAACTTCGTCGTCGTTGTTGTTTACGCGGGGGGCATGAATGGAACTGGCCATGGTCGTGATTCCTTTGTCGTCAGAGCATGTCCAGCACGTTGCTGACAATAGTTTGTTCATCCGGCAACTGATCGCGCTCGAGGCTGCGCGCCGAGGCGATTGGCGCGGGTGGCGTGCCGATACGAATCACTTTCCCTCGGTAGCCGGCCTCGGCGAGGCTTGCGAGAATCTCTGCACTGACGCCAAACTCGTGGTGAGACTCTTCCACGACGGCGATGTGCGAACGTTGCAGCAGGGCTGAGAGTAAGGTCTGGCGGGGCAAAGGGGCCAACATCGAGGGCGTGATGATTTCAACGTCGAGTTCTTCTTCCTCGGCTAGACGCTTCGCCGCGCGTTCGACCAGCGGCAACATTCCACCAAAGCTGACTAGAGTGACATCGGGCGTCGCGCTGCCCCGACGTAGCGTTGGGAAGAGTTCGGCGCCCGGATCAGCGGCGTGCGCCGGAACGAGGCTGTAGTCGACCGGATCTTGCGCTTCGCCATACAACAATTTATGTTCCAGGAATATCGTCGGGTTCGGCCAACGACGCACCGTATCGGCCAAAAGCTGGCCGACGTTGTGGCGATGGCTGCCGTAGATTACCGTTAAACCGGGCACCGATACGAAGATGTTCTCCGGGCTTTGGCTATGGGTCGGTCCATAGCCGCGACGGCCACCGCAGGGTGTGCGAATCACCAGCGGAACGTCAACTTCCGGGAACATGCCGGGAAATTTCACCGCATGGTTATAAATTTGATCCATGCAGAGCGACAGGAAATCGGCGAACATAATCTCGACGACGGGCCGCTTGCCGGCCAGCGCCAGGCCGATGCCGGCGCCGGTGATGCCTGCTTCGCTGATAGGCGTGGAGATCACGCGCCCGGCGAAATCGGAGGACAAGCCCGCAGTCACTTTGAAGGCGCCGCCATAGGGCTCGTGTAAATCTTCGCCGAGGACGATGACGTTGTTGTCGGTGCTGAGCAGATCGCGTAGCGCTGCATTGATGGCGCCGCGCACATTCGCGGCTTTCGCCGGTTGCATCGCGACGTTCGATGCGCGTGAAGAGCGCAAGGCGTGCGCGGGAGCACTGGCAAAGCGCGCCTCGGGTGAGGCCAATGCTTCGGTCTCCACCTCGCGCAGGAACGCCGCGTTGCGTGTCTCTATTGATTCACGTTCGCTCGGAGATAGGCGTTTGCCGATCGCAGTTAGCGGGTCGCGATCGACAATGGCGCTACGTTCTTGCTCGTCGCGCAGGTCATCACCCTTGCTGTGGGGGCCCATACGGCGGGTGTCAATTACCAGCATGCCTGGACGGCCAGCGGCACGCATTTCGTCGACGATATTCGCCACTGATTGGGAAAAATCGCTCGCGCTATCGTCCAGATGCCAGGTCAACAACCCAAAAGCTTGGCCGCGCGCTTCAATCGTTCCGCCGATGGTATCTTGCGTGTAAGTAGTTTGCGCGATGCCGTTATTCTCCACCACGAACAACACCGGCGCCTTCCAGATGGAGGCTAGATTCATGCTTTCGTACAACAGGCCTTCGCCCAGCGTACCGTCGCCGATCATGGTTGCGACCAGGGCGCGGCTCTTGCCCATCTTGCGCGCGAGCGCGAGCCCGGCGCCGATTCCGGTCATGCCTGCCTGGACGCCGTTACTGTGAAAATGACGAAACGCCATATGCTGGCTGCCGCCGTAGCCGCCGCACACCCCGGCTTCGCGGCCCATGATCTCCGCGACAAGACCGGTGAAATACCCGGAGTAGGTCATGAAATGGCCGTGGTTGCGATGATTCGATAACACCACGTCATCGGCATCGTTTAATGCACGCACCACCGCCATCTGGCACAGCTCTTGGCCCAGACAGGTGTGGGTCGTGCCGGATAACAGGCCGCGGCTGAACAGATCGAGGATTAATTCCTCCGTGCGGCGAATGAGATTGCCGTAGGCGTAAAGGCTTGCGTCGTCGAGTCCGATTTGTGGCTTGCCGAACGAGTCGCGCTGAAACCCTGGTATGACTTTTATCATTGGTATTTTGCTTGACTAACTACCCACCCACCATTTTACGGTCGGAGAGTGTAACAGATTGATATTACGCGATGTTCCCTGGATAGGTGGCGTTCTGGGACTGGTCAAAATTTATGCAGCATGTTGAACGCCAACGAAGTTATTGTGCCGAGCAAACCGCAACGCGCTGCGCTAGCTGTTTAGTTTTCCTTCGACAAACCCGACCAGACTGCCCAGCGTCGCAAAGGTATCGGCGCTAATTTCGTCGTCGCTAACGCTGATGCCGAAGCGATCTTCCATCGCCGTGATGACATTTACCACGGCCATTGAATCGAGCTCCGGAATGCTGCCCAGTAGCGGCGTCGACTCGCTTAATTGAGATTTGCGCGCACCCAGGCTGAGCACATCGGCCAGCATGGTCTTTATGTCTTCCGCAACGTTCATGGTTAACCGATTGATTATGAATATGAGGTTTATAGCATATCTTTTTTTCCGCGTTCACGTTTTGGCTTGGAAAATACCGGTGCTCAATCTAGAATTCGGGAAACCGTTAAGGGCGAATAAACCGTAAGTTCGACCCGATATTCAGCCCTATCTTGCGCTTTCGCCGTCGAAACGGACGCTGAGCGACCGTTTAAAATCCCAACTTATATGATGCCAACCCGCGCTGCGCCCGATTCAAATTATCGTCCTGATATAGATGGCCTTCGGGCGATTGCGGTGCTTTCAGTCATTCTTTTTCACATCGACAAAGCCTTGATTCCCGGCGGCTTCATCGGCGTCGACATATTTTTCGTCATTTCCGGTTATTTGATTTCGCTCAACATCCTGAAAGATTTGGAGCGGGGCCGTTTCTCCATCGCCGATTTTTATCGGCGTCGTATTAAGCGAATCGCGCCGCCCATGTTGATCGTCGTCGCCGTTACACTGGTCACGGCGCAATGGCTGATATTGCCGGAAGACGCGGAAAAGGCGGCGCAATCAGGGCTGTGGTCGCTGTTATCGCTCGCCAACGTGTATTTCTGGCTGTACCAAGACACCAGCTACTTCGCCGCGGCGAGCAGTGAATTGCCCTTACTACACCTGTGGTCGCTCGGGATCGAAGAACAGTTCTATATCTTTTGGCCGCTGATCCTAATGGCGGCGTATCGCCCAACACGGGCGAAGGGATTTTTCGCCGTTGCCGCGCTCATTGGGCTGGGTTCGTTTGTAATTGGCGAATGGCTGTTCGACCGCGCGCCGTCATTCGTGTATTACATGTTGCCAACGCGAGCCGGCGAGCTGTTGATGGGTGGCTTGATCGCATTTTTTGTTCTGCGGCACGTGGGTCACAGAGTGCCGCAGAAAGCCGTCGCGCCGATGGCCGTCATCGGCCTCTTATTGTTGGTGTTCTCGTTTTTTATGTTGTCGGAAGGGCAGGTGTTTCCCGGATTGCGGGCTATCCCGCCGACACTGGGAACGGCACTGTTAATTTTTGCCGGGCATTGCAATCACAACATTGTTTCTCGTCTTCTGGCGTTAAGGCCGCTGGTTTGGGTTGGCCTCATTTCGTATTCCGCCTATCTTTGGCATTGGCCGTTGCTGGCGTTTTTTCGCTATGGCCATCGGGAAATCGGGCTGTTCGCGGGGATAGCGGTCTTCGCCTTGACGATCCTTCTCGCCTGGCTGACCTATCGATTCGTCGAGCGACCCGCGCGCCGCTCAAAGGCGTCAACGTTGCAGGTGCTGATGCGTCAATTTGTGTTGCCCGCGGGCGCGTTGGCCATTTTCGCGTTGGCGGCGATGAAGCTGGATGGCTACGGCCTACGTTGGTTTTCGGCTAATTACAAGAGCCAACAAACCGCGCTGCGCCAAGAAACGCTACCGGCCTACTCCTACAAGTATGTTTGTCAAAGGCAGAAACTCACAACAGCTGACGCGCAAGATGCCCGCTGTGTTGTTGGCGCCGATTCGACCGCGGCGCCGCGCGCATTGCTGTGGGGCGATTCCAACGCCGCGCACTATGTCGGTATGTTCGGGGCCTTTGCTAACCAGGACGGTTATCGCTTTCGCAATCTCGCCGTGGGGTCGTGCCCGCCCATTTTTGGCGATCCCAACGCGTTCGTTTCCGCGCAGAGGCTTCCCGACTGCCGCGATTCCAGCGCCGTCGCTCGACAGGCGATTAACGACTTCAAGACCGTGGTGATTTCCGCCAATTGGCTGAGTTATCAGAATCACTCCGATCAATTTTTAGACACGTTCTTCGCTACCGTCAAAACGCTGGAGAAAGAACAAAGGCAGGTCATTCTCATCGGTAAAGCCCCGGTGTTCGACCACTATGATCGACGTTGCCAGGAGAAGGCGCTGAGCTATCCGTTGCTCGCGTGCCCGGCTTTTACGTCCCCGCTTACCGAGGACGTTGCACGTGTTAATGCAAAACTTAGGGCGTTCGCGGAGCGCTCCGCCAACGTCAAATACTTCGATGCGGCCCACTATCTTTGTCCGCAAGGCGCTTGTTCCGCGTTCGATGGGTTTGGACGGCCGAGCTACTACGACGCCAGCCACCTTTCCATGCCCGCGTCATGGGCGCTGGGCAAGCGCATTTTGCAGCAAGGCGGTGTGCCGCCGCCGTTCGATCTAATCGCGCACAAGTGATCACCCTGGAAGGCAATGGTGAACCGGCTCTTCAGGCATACCATGCCAGAAGGCAGGCTGGATAAGGCGCCTGGCGCGGCATCGAATCAGAGATTGCCTCACCCAAAGCTTTGGTATACTTCTTCCTTTGGCGGCGATCATTTGATCGGCCGCCGATTTGTTTTTGGGGATGACGATGTCGTACGTGATGAATACCTATGCGCGCCAGCCGATTGGTTTTGTGAAGGGCGAAGGCGCCTGGCTGATTGACGATAAAGGCAAACGCTATTTGGATGCCGTGTCCGGCGTCGCGGTGACGAGCGTGGGCCATGCTCATCCGAAAGTAGTCGAGGCGATTTGCGAACAAGCGAAGAATCTGCTGCATACCTCGAACCTCTACCAAATTTTCCGCCAGGAAGAATTGGCCGAACGCATCGCCAAACTTTCCGGCATGGACGAGGTATTTTTCTGTAATTCCGGCGCCGAGGCGAACGAGGCGGCGATCAAAATTGCGCGCCTGTATGGCCACAAGGCCGGCGTCGAAAATCCGCACATTATCGTCATGGAAAAGGCCTGGCATGGCCGCACTTTAGCCACGTTATCGGCAACCGGCAGCCGCAAGGCGCAAGCGGGTTTTGAGCCGTTGATGGACGGCTTTGTGCGCGTGCCGTACAACGACGCCGTCGCCGTGCAACAAATCGCGAAACACCAATCGAATGTGGTCGCCGTATTGGTCGAAGTATTGCAAGGCGAGGCCGGCGTAGTCATGGCGGATCTGGAATACATCCGCACCTTGCGCGCAATCTGCGACAAGCAAGAGTGGCTCCTCATGATCGACGAAGTCCAATGTGGAATTGGCCGCACCGGCAAATGGTTCGGTTTTCAATATGCCGACGTCATGCCTGACGTGATTACGTTAGCGAAGGGACTGGGTTCCGGCGTGCCGATCGGCGCGTGTGTCGCGGCGGGTCGCGCGGTGGGTGTGTTCGGCCCCGGCAATCATGGCTCGACGTTCGGCGGCGGGCCGTTGGTGTGCGCCGCGTCGCTCGCGACACTTAAGGTTATTGAAGACGACGGCCTGCTGGAAAAATCGACGCAAAACGGCGAATGGATACGCGCGCACTTAGGCGAACGGCTTGCCGGTGTTGCCGGCGTGAAAGAGATTCGCGGTCGCGGCATGATGATGGGTATCGAGCTTGATCGGCCCTGCGCGGACATCGTGCGGCGCGCGCGCGAACAAGGCTTGTTGGTGAACGTCACCGGCGACAATGTCGTACGACTGTTGCCGCCGCTAAACTTTTCTGCGTCGGAAGCGGAACAATTGGTCAGCACGCTGGCGCCGATCATCAAGGAATTCCTCGCGGCCTAACCCATCGTGGAATTGCGGCATTTTTTGCAGTTGAAGGATTTGAGTCGCGCGACGATCGAGCATATCTTCGCGCGCTCGGCCTGGATTAAGCGCCAGTTCAAAGAATACAAACCCTACCAGCCGCTGACCGATCGCACGCTGGCCATGGTGTTCGAGAAAAGCTCGACGCGCACGCGCGTCTCGTTCGAGGCGGGCATGTATCAAATGGGCGGCTCGGTCATCACCCTCAATCGCCAAGATTCGCAACTCGGCCGCGGCGAACCGATCGAAGACGTGGCGCGGGTGATTTCACGCATGGTCGATATCGTCATGATACGCACCTTCGAGCAAAGCATCATCGAGCGCTTCGCCGCATACTCGCGCGTGCCGGTGATTAACGGCCTGACCAACGAATACCATCCGTGCCAAATCCTCGCGGATATTTTCACCTTCATCGAGCATCGCGGCCCCATTGCGGGCAAGACCGTGGCGTGGATCGGCGATTCCAACAATATGTGCAACACCTGGCTGCAAGCGGCGGAGATTTTGGATTTCAACGTGCATGTCGCCACGCCGCCGGGCTACGAGATCAAGCCGGAAGAAGCAGGGTTGTTCAACGCCGATCACTACCGCGAATTCACCGATCCGAATGAAGCGGCTAAGGGCGCGCATTTGGTCACCACCGACGTCTGGACCAGCATGGGCTTCGAAGCGGAGACAGAAGAGCGCAAGAAAGACTTCGCCGATTTTTGTGTCGATGCGGACATGATGGTCTGTGCCGCACCCGATGCACTGTTCATGCATTGCCTACCGGCCCATCGCGGCGAAGAAGTGTCCGCCGACGTGCTTGAGGGGAAACAGAGCGTGGTGTGGGACGAAGCAGAGAATAGAATGCACGCACAGAAAGCGTTAATGGAATATTTGTTGTTAGGGGAAGTGAAAACGAACTGAATTAATTAGCGTAATCGTGGTCTAGAGTGATGTTGCCACGACGCCCATGGCCTTAGGCCACCCCGTGGATACTGGCTTGTGGCAATGCATAGCCTGAAAGCCGTGCTGGTGTTGCGTTTGCGGACAGCGGGGTAAGAAAAACCAAAATCGTTTCGCCCGACGCAAAACCGCATACAATCCTTACGAATTGCTCGATTAAATCTAGGAGATCACATGAAATTCACGTCAATTTTTTCAACCGCGTTACTCGCCGCGTCCCTGAGTTTGCTCGCTTGTACTGCCGTCGCTGAAGACAGCGAATGGATCAACGACCAAAACGGCTGCAAGCATTTCAATCCGCATCCGCAAGTGGATGAAAAACTCACCTGGAACGGCGCCTGCAAAGACGGTTACGCAGACGGTAAAGGCCAGATTAAATGGGATGTTAGCGGCAAGCTGGCGGAAGAATACGACGGCGATTATGTGCGTGGTCGGCCGCACGGCAAGGGCAGCATGACCTCTCACGAGAACGGCCAAAAATACGCCGGTGATTGGGTCGATGGTGTCCCAAGCGGTGACGGAAAGTTGGTTTTGCCGGACGGCACTACTTACGTTGGCCAATTCCTCAACTGGCGTTTTGAAGGCGTCGGCGAACTCACCAGCCCCGACGGCAAATCGGTCTACGGCGAATGGGTGAACGGCGAATTGGTCACCCGACTAGAACGCAATTAATTTTTTTAAATGATCGATCTCAGATGTCAGCAATCAAAAAAGTAGTGCTCGCCTATTCCGGCGGGCTCGATACGTCGGTTATTCTAAAATGGTTGCAGGACGTTTATCATTGCGAAGTGGTGACCTTCACCGCCGACATCGGCCAGGGCGAAGAGCTCGAACCGGCGCGGCAGAAAGCAAAAAAATTCGGCATCAAAGAAATCTTCGTCGATGATTTGCGCGAAGAATTCGTGCGCGATTTTGTGTTCCCGATGTTCCGCGCCAACGCCGTTTATGAAGGCGAATATCTGCTAGGCACCTCGATCGCCCGGCCGCTGATCGCCAAACGCCAAGTCGAAATCGCGCGCAAAGTAAAGGCCGACGCCGTCTCCCACGGCGCCACCGGCAAGGGCAACGATCAAGTGCGTTTCGAGTTGGGCTACTACGCGCTGGAACCGAATATTCATGTGATTGCGCCGTGGCGCGAATGGGATCTTACGTCGCGTGAGAAATTGTTGAAGTACGCCGAGAAAGCGGGAATCGCGGTGGACTACAAAAAGAAAAAAGGTGGCGGCGCGCCCTATTCGATGGACGCGAACTTGCTGCATATTTCTTACGAAGGCGGCGTACTTGAAGATCCGAACTTCGAGCCGGAAGATTCCATGTGGCGCATCACCGTTTCCCCCGAAAAAGCACCGGCGAAACCGGAATACGTCGAGCTCAATTATAAACAAGGCGATATCGTCGCCGTTAACGGCAAGACGATGACGCCGGCGCAAGTGTTAACGGAACTCAATCGTCTCGGCGGCAAACACGGCATCGGTCGAATGGATATCGTGGAAAACCGCTACGTCGGTATGAAATCCCGCGGTTGCTACGAAACCCCCGGCGGCGCCATCATGCTGCGCGCCCACCGCGCCATGGAATCGATCACGTTGGATCGCGAAGTCTTGGCGCTGAAAGACGATCTGATGTCGCGCTACGCACGCTTGATCTACAACGGTTACTGGTGGAGCCCGGAGCGCAAGTTGTTGCAAGTGTTGATCGACAC
>JBKJHT010000147.1:0-33913 GCA_046598945.1 Burkholderiales bacterium
CCGCAATAAAAACGCTACCAACGCTCCGTTTTAACACCAATAAACTCGCATCTCATCAACGCATTCGCAACGTCACAACAAAAATTCAACTACGGTGAAATATGCGGGCTAGGGCCAGGGCCATCGTCTCGAATGGAGCATCACCACGCGGTGGATCGACGGGGTGGCCTCTGGCCATCACGGCCACGGGAACCAGTGTGATGTCATTACCGCTCACAGGTGGCTTCACTGCTTTGACTTCGGCGTGATCCGAAACGAGGGGCTGGCCTAGGGCAAGTGTGTGCGCAATCGGGTCAGGAAGAAGCGGCATCCCCGGCAAAATTCGTGTCGATGGCGCGCATGATCCACACGACGTTTTTCCTTGCACTACCAGGCGGCTTGTCCCAATTGCGTCTCAGCAATACGTGCTCTGGGAGGCATGATCCATGCGGCTCTTAGGCCGGTCACAAACTAAAAATTATTTTACGCCGGGGCCGCAATAGGTAGGTACGATCAACGACACCCCGACACTATTTTGCGTCAACGGGTTGTTGTTATCGTAGTTGAGGCAATAGGTCGCGAGCGGGCCTTTAACTCTCACCTGGCCCTGGCCGCGGGCATTCTTGATTTCCTGAATCGCTTTTTTGTCTTTCTCCAACTCTTGCTTCAGGCGCTTTTCTGGATCGACTTTCTTCGGTTGATCTTCTTCCGGACGTACGCCCTCGACCGTGATGGATTCCAGTTCCTGAACTTGTGGCGGCGACTCGATATTTTTGTCCGCCGCGCGGGACGTGTCGATCCACGACAGCGCGCCGAACATAGAAACAAAAACTAGAACATGATGACTCATTCGCATTAAGGCTTCAATCCTGCGGGGACGCCGTTGGGAAACAACTCGCTCAATCCCGCTTCAATTTTTTGAACGCGGTTTTCTGGGCTGGGATGGCTGCTGGAAAATTCCGGTTGGCCGCTGCCGCCGCTGGCCTGGGCCAAAATCTCCATCACGCCGATCAGGGCGCGCGGGTCATAGCCGGCTTCGGCCATGAGGCGCAAACCCAGCTTATCCGATTCGAGTTCGTCGGCGCGGCCGTACTTCATGTTGATCAGGCCCGCGACCATTTGCGCCATTTGCGCGCCGCCGCCGGTTGGGTCAACGCCGATCACGGCGGCTGTCGTCAGGCCCGAAGTGAGCTTTTGTTTCGCGATATGCTCGGCAGAATGGCGCGCCAACACGTGGCCGACCTCGTGGCCCAACACGCCGGCAAGCTGGCCTTTCGTCTTAATCCGGCCGAATAGCGCCTCGGTGATGAAGATTTGTCCGCCCGGTAATGCAAAGGCGTTTACCGTTTGCTGATCGGCAAGCAGGTGAAAATTGAACTGATACTTCGACGTTTTCGCGATGGACTGTTGCACTACCTCATTACCGATTTGCGCGACCAATCGACTCGCGTCCGCATTGCGCGACAGGCCGCCGAATTGGTTCGCCATTTCCGGCGCCGCCTGCAGGCCCATGGCGATTTCTTCGTCCTCGCTCATGCTAATGTGCTGCTTCTCGCCGGTGATCGGGTTATGCGTTGTCGAGCTGAAATAGGAAATCAGCGAAAACGCGGCGATGACCAACGCAATAATAATGCGAATTTTAAAACCGCCCATAACCCTAGTCCTTTTGCTTTTTTAAACACACTCGATGCAATGCCAAAATCGTACCCTGGCACAGGTAAAACACAACATTAGCATACTCGCCTTCGCGCGCTAAGAAAACAGGTTCGCCACCCCGTCCAGGCCGACATAATCGACGCAATAGCGCGCATGGGGCCGCAGCACCTCCTTGGGACGATAGCCGATGCCGGTACCGGCGGCGTCGAACATGGCGCGATCATTGGCGCCATCGCCGATCGCTATCACGCAACCCGGCTGGACAATGCCCAGAAGCGCGCTAACTTCATTTACTTTCGCTGCCTTCGCCGCCGGATCGAGCAACGGCCCGAGCATGGCGCCAGTGAGTTTCCCATCGACGATTTCGAGTTCGTTGGCGAACGCGAAATCCAGATCGAGACGCTGTTTCAGCCGTTCGGTAAAGAAGGTAAATCCGCCGGAGACGAGCATCGTCTTGATCCCGCACGCCTTTAATGTAGCGATAAATTTTTCGGCGCCGGGATTGAGTTCCAGGCGCTCGACGTACACTCTTTCTAAAGCGCTCACATCCAGGCCTTTCAACAACGCGACACGCTGGCGCAAACTCTCGGCAAAATCGACGGCGCCATTCATCGACTGTTCCGTAATGCCCGCAATCTCCTGTTTCAAGCCCGCGTAGTCCGCCAACTCGTCCAAGGTTTCAATGTTAACCAGTGTTGAATCCATGTCCATGGCCACCAGCTTAAAATACGACAAATTCAGTGTCGCTGGTACAAAGGCAAGATCCAACTTGAATTCGTTGCACATCGCTTGCAATTTTTCATGGGACTGCGCGTTCGACAGCTTGTAGACATTCGGCGACGGGCAGGCGATCCGTCTTGCGGCGGTCAACCGCGCCACCGTCTCCACATCGCGACGCTTGACGGCCGTTCCCTGCAACACCAAAACGGCATCGCTTCGGTCCGCAACGATTTCTTGTTTTGCGCTCATTGAAATTCGCCTAACAACGATTTTACTCTTCCGATCCTTTTCTCCAAATCCGGCAATGCTTCGATCACCTTGAGTTTATCCGGGCCGGCCAATTTGTAGTGACGATTACGCTGAATCAATTGAATCACACGCGCGGCATCGATCGGTGGATTGGGAACAAACTGCAATTGAATAGCGTCCAGGCTGGCGTCGATTTTTGCCACGCCGACCGCCATCGCCATCACGCGCAGGCGATGGCTTTCGACCAGCGCCCTAACCGGCGTCGTCGGCAAACCGAAGCGATCGATCATTTCTTCTTGCAACCCGCTCAGATCGTCCAAGGTTTGGCTGCTTGCCAAACGCTTGTATAAAACCAAGCGCTCATGTACGTCGCCACAATAGTCGTTCGGCAGTAAAGCCGGAACATGGAGATTGATCTCAGTGGTGAACTCCAGCGGCGCGGCGACATCCCACACTTTGCCCTGCTTTAGCGCGCGCACCGCGGCATTGAGCATGTCGACGTACAAATTAAATCCGATTTCCTGCATCTCGCCGCTTTGCGAATCACCGAGAATTTCACCCGCGCCGCGAATTTCCAAGTCGTGCATCGCCAAGAAAAATCCAGCGCCCAAATCTTCCATCATCTGAATCGCCTCCAACCGTTTCTTCGCTTGCGCGGTCAGGGAATCCTCTGGCGGGGTGAGTAGATAGGCATAGGCCTGATGGTGGGACCGCCCGACGCGGCCGCGCAATTGATGCAATTGCGCCAAACCGAATTTATCGGCGCGCTCAATAATAATGGTATTCGCTGTCGGCACATCGATGCCGGTCTCGATGATCGTAGAACACAGCAGAACGTTGAAATGTTGCTGATAGAAATCGCGCATGACTTGTTCCAGATCGCGCTCGCGCAACTGACCGTGGGCAACGGCGATGCGCGCCTCGGGCATCAGTCCCGCGAGTTTTTCATAGGCCAATTGGATGGTAGCAACGTCATTGTGCAGAAAATAAACTTGCCCACCGCGCTTCAATTCACGCAATATCGCTTCGCGAATAATCCCCACGTTATAGGGATAGACAAATGTTTTGATCGACAAGCGCCGCTGCGGCGCCGTTGCGATGACGGAAAAATCCCGCAAACCTTCCATCGACATCGCCAGCGTACGTGGAATCGGCGTCGCCGTGAGCGTCAGCACATCAACCTCCGCGCGCAACGATTTAAGCTGCTCTTTTTGGCGCACGCCAAAACGATGTTCTTCGTCGATGATGGTCAAACCCAGGCGCATAAACTTCACGTCTTTTTGAATCAAGCGATGGGTGCCGATAACAATATCGATCGTCCCATCGGCCAACCCCGCCAGCGCTGCGGTTTGTTCCTTAGCCGAACGAAAACGCGAGATCTCGGCGATTTTTACCGGCCACTCGGCGAAGCGGTCGGAAAAATTCTCGAAATGTTGTTCCGCCAGCAAGGTTGTGGGAACTAAGATGGCCACTTGTTTTCCACCGGACACCGCCATGAAAGCGGCACGCATCGCGACTTCGGTTTTTCCGAAGCCGACATCGCCGCACACCAAGCGATCCATGGGCTTGCCGGATTTCATATCGTCAATAACGGCGCTGATCGCAGCCGCTTGGTCGGGCGTTTCTTCAAACGCAAATCCGGCGACGAAGTTGTCGTAATCGTGTGGATGAAACGGAAACGCGAAGCCTTCGCGCGCGGCGCGTTGGGCGTAGAGATTCAACAGCTCTGCCGCCGTGTCGCGCACCTGCTCGGCGGCTTTGCGTTTCGCCTTTTCCCATTGGCCGCTGCCGAGACGATGCAATGGCGCGGCGTCCGGGCTGGCGCCGCTGTAACGGCTGATCTGATGCAACTGCGCAACGGGCACGTACAATTTGTCGCCGCCACCATATTCAAGATGCAAAAACTCCGTTTCGCCCTCGCCTAAATCCAGATTGACCAAGCCAAGATATTTCCCAATGCCGTGTTGTGCGTGGACCACGGGATCGCCGACGCGCAGTTCCGATAGATCGCGCAACAAGCTTTCCGATGTGACCTTGCGCGCATCGCGTCGCCGCGTTTGTTTGACTTGGGTGGCGTATAACTCATTTTCAGTGATGACCGCCCATTGCGGTTGCGAAACAACGAAGCCCATGGCAAGCGGCGCAACGGTGAGCATGAGACGTTCGTCGCTGGCGACGAACGCCGCGTAGTCGTCACAAGTCGTGGGCTTTAATGCATGGCGGCCAAACAATTCGACTAGCGTTTCACGTCGGCCAAGACTTTCGGCGACGATCAGCACGCGGCCGGAAAACGCGTTAACAAACGTGGTTAATTTTTCGATTGGGTTGTTGGCGCGGCGATCCACGTCCAGCGCGGGCAGCAGTGTTGTTTCAGTTTGCCGCGCTTGAACTTCCTCGGCGTCAGATGTTGTCATGAACGCCGGCAGGTCGATGCGCGCGAACGACCTGAGTCCGATAAAAAAATCCTCGGCATTCAAAAATAAATCCGCCGGCTTCAAAATAGGCCGCGTTCGATCACCACCGAGCAGCTCATGACGAGATTTCGCGTCGCGCCAAAACTGCTCGATCGCAGGTGTGATGCCGTGGTGCAAACAAACTCGGGCACTGGCTGGAAGATAATCGAATAGCGTCGCCGTGCTCTCGAAAAATAGCGGCAAGTAATACTCAATGCCGGCCGGTGCGATGCCGTTGCTGACATCCTTATACAGCGCGCTTTTCGATGGATCGCCTTCAAACTTCTCGCGAAAATTTTGGCGGAACGCGCTACGCCCGGCCTCATCGAATGGAAACTCGCGCGCCGGCAACAAACGAATTTCGTTAACCGGATAGATGCTGCGTTGCGTATCAACGTCAAACGTGCGGATCGATTCGATATCCGAATCGAGCAGATCGATGCGATACGGTATAGCACTTCCCATCGGGAATAAATCGATCAAGCCACCGCGCATGGCGTATTCACCGGGACGCAAAACCTGGCTGACGTTGGCATAACCGGCGACGGTTAATTGCGAGCGCAGCGCGGGCAAATCCAATGTTTCATTTTGCCGCAAGAAAAACGTGTGCGCGGCGAGGAACGCCTGGGGTGGCAGGCGATAAAGCGCGGTTGTGATCGGCACCAAGGCGATGTCGCAAGCATTGCGCGAAAACTGATAGAGGGTAGCGAGCCGCTCGGAAATCAGGTCCTGGTGCGGCGAAATCTGGTCGTAGGGCAGCGTTTCCCAATCGGGCAACAGATAAACGGATTTTGTTGGTGCGAACCACAAAATCTCGGCGCGTAAACGCTGCGCATGCCAGGCACTCTCGGTAAAGATAACGAGTGGGCGGTACTGCTCGGATAATTTCGCCAGGATTAACGCGTCCGCCGATCCGGCTAGCGGTGGCAGGCTTTGATGTTGTAACGAGGAGCTGAGGCGAGAATCTAGCGTAATCATGGCGAGGGCGCATTATACGTCGGCCATTGGGAAACGCCGTGAATTTACCCGCTAATTCGGGAATTGCTTTTCGATATATGCAAGCATGCTTGCGGCAGATTCGAAACGATCCTGGGGCGCCTTCGCGACGGCTCGATCCAACAAGGTTTGGTATTGCGATAGCTGGGGGGGCAAGAACGGAATCGGATCGTTCAAGTGCTTGTAGATCAAGGCAACGGCATTCTCGGCGCTATACATACGTTTTCCCGTCAGCATTTCGTAGAAGATGATGCCGAGGCTGTACAAATCGCTACGCGCGTCCAGAATCTTGCCCGTACCCTGCTCCGGGCTCATGTAATAAGGCGTGCCGAAGACTTGACCATGCTCAGTCAACTGCGTTTCTTCCGATACGATTTTGGCGATGCCGAAATCTAGGATGGCGAGCGAGCCGTCGGCGCGAAACATAATATTTTGCGGTTTCAGATCGCGATGAATCACCTCGGCGGCGTGAATCGCTTGCAGACCCTTCGCCATCTGGATCATCAGCACAATGGCCACCTCGGGCGGGATGCCGCGATCGATGCGTGCTTTAAGATCGTCACCGGCAAAGTATTCCATGGCGATGTAGACATGCTGGTCGGTATAACCTTGGTCGAAGATCTTCACGATATGGGGACTTGAAAGCTTAGACAAAATGCCATATTCGCGAATGAAGCGGCGCAGAAACTCATTCTCGCGCGACAAATCGGCGTTGAGCAGTTTCAGCACGGTCAACGCGTCGTCCGATTCCCGCCTTGCGAGGTAAACCGTAGACATGCCGCCCGAACCGATCTTGCGTAGCACGGCATAGCCGGAAATGTCCAACCGCGGCTGGGGGCCGGTGGCGGTATCATGCGCCACCATGGCATCGCGAATCGAGTGCGAACGCGTCGCCACCGCGCCGATATTCTCCGACATCGGTAAATCCGGCAGATCAAACGCCACCGGCGGCGGCGCGATAGCGTTTTCGGAAAATGCATCGCGCAACGAACCGACCAGTCGGCCTTGAGATAAATCATGTTTGCGGAGGTAATCGTGGGCACCCGATTTCAGCGCTTGAACGGCGATCTCTTCGCTTCCCTGCCCCGTCATAAAGATGATCGGCGGACAGTTCGGATCGCGTCTAAATTCGCGCAGCCAGATCAACCCATCTTCGGCGCCCAACATATAATCGAGTAGCACTGCGTCGTATTTGCGCCACGGAAAATCGCTGCCGGGTTTGCCGCGTACCACAGGATCCCAGTCCTCTATTTTGGCGCCGCGCCATTCCACCATGATGTAGTGACGCACCAATTGGCGCATATCCTCGGAATCGTCAATGATCAACACCGTCGGAGAATGGCTAGTGGGCTCGATGGTCATAACTGCATAGGATTGGGTTAAAAATTATTGTGCGCAAACGATTTGGCGGCGAACCGCCCGCTCGCCGGGACTAAGTAGAAGGTCGCGCCCATGGCTAGTCACGCCTCTTCCAATACTCGGACGCAGTATACCGGCAACGGTGTGGACTTTCCCTTGAAGGTCATCGGTAGCAGCGGTTCGGGCCGTATGCCCTCTGTGGGCAACTCGAGTCTGCTGAACACCGTTTCCGAAATCAGGATTTCATTCGCCTTTGCGTTTTGCATGAGGCGCGCGGCGACATTGACTGCGTCACCGATAATGGTGTAACTCATGTAGGTCGGCGATCCGACGTTGCCGGCGATCGCCTCGCCGTGGTTGATTCCGACACCGAGCCCTACAGTGACGCCGTAGGTCGATTGCCAGTCCGCCACGTGCGACTGGAAGCGCCTGATCATGGCGCACCCTGCTCGCACCGCGCGCTCGGCACTGTCCGACTGTGGCAATGGCACGCCAAACCCGATCAGCAAACTATCCCCGGCCATATTGAACACCGTACCTTCATGTTCATAGGCAACGGCGGTAATCAGGGAAAAAAAATCGTTTAGCAGTTCGACGACCTTGCTGGGTTCCAATTTCTCGGCGATGCTGGTAAAGCCGCGCATGTCGGCAAATAGCGCCACCACTTCCAGGCGCGATAAGCGGTCGAGCGGATTTTCGCGCTGATTGCCCTCGTCGAGTATTTCTTTCACCAGCTTCGGTGAAACATAGCGCTCGAACATGCGATGGATCCACTGACGTTGCTCGATCTCCCGCGCCAGCCGCGCTTCTTCCAGCGCCCGGCGTGCTTCCGTCAGACGCATCAAGGAACGCACTCGCGCCACCAACTCTTCCGGATACACTGGCTTGGAGAGGAAATCGTCGGCGCCGGCTTCGATCCCGGCGATACGATCATCTCTACGTTGCAATCCCGTAATCAAGACCAACGGGATATCGAGTGTCTCCGGATCGGCCTTCAACTTCTGGCAAATCTCGAAGCCGCTCGCCCCTGGCATGATCACATCCATCAAGATGACATCCGGTTTGGCAAATGCAATGGACGCCAACGCCTCATTACCATTGCTTGCTTGGCGCACTTGATAGCCTGCTTGGCTCAGATAGCGCACAATCAACGCGCGATTGTCTTCCTGATCGTCGACGACTAACACATGACCGCGGCCTTTCGCGCCGCCAAGCACCGGCGACTGGCGGCTGGTGAAGGAGCGCGTGACAAGCTCCGTTAGATCCGGCTGTTCGTCCGTGTGCTTGCGATCGTCACGAGACATAGCGTATTTCGATATTCGCAAGATAGTGCTGATACTGCTGCAACAAGTCGCGCACGTCGGCGTAGTTTTTATCTTTTGCCGCAACCTCGAGATGTTTGCCAAACTCAGTGATGTCGCCGAACCCGTAGCCACCACCGACGCCCTTCATGTTGTGACCGATAATGAGTAGTGCGTCATCGTTGGCATTTTCCAATGCCACCATGATTAATTTCAGATCCTTCTGCCGGTTGGCCAAAAAATTCGGCACCAGATCGGCCAAATCCGCATCCACCTCAACAATTATTTTTTGCGTCATAAGGTATTCCAATCAAAGCTAACGAGTTACGGCGACCGGTTCGCTGCTCGGCGCTAGAAAAGCGGCAAGGATGCCGTTCAGCCGTTCGCGGTTCACCGGTTTTTCCAGATAGCCGTCAAAACCTTCTTTCAAAGCATGTTCCACTTCCGGACCTTCAGGGTGGGCCGTCATCGCGAAGATCGGTTTGGTGAAGCCTTGTTCGCGTAGATGTTTCGTCGCGGTCAATCCATCCATCACCGGCATTTCCATATCCATTAACACCAGATCGGGCAATTCTTTCAACGCCGATTCTACTGCCTCGCGACCGTTTACCACCGAAATCACGGTGACACCCTGTTTCTTGAGCAAGCGCGACACCAATTCGCGGATGTCGTTGTTGTCGTCGGCGAGGAGAACGCGGCCATGCACCCGCCCCGCCGCGACTTTTGCTACCGGCGGCGCCACCGCCACGCTGCTGTCGGCGCACAAGACGGCGGGAACTTGAACCGTGAACGCGCTGCCCTTCCCGAGTGCCGATGCAACCGTCAGCGTGCCGCCCATCAGCTCGCACAGATTTCGGCTGATGGCCAAGCCAAGACCGGTGCCGCCGAAGGAATGTTGCGTATTGTCCGCGCCCTGCTTGAACGGAATGAAAATACGTTCAAGCACGTCCGCCGACATGCCGGCGCCTGAGTCCGCCACCACGATCTGCAACTGGCCTTCATTCCAGTTCACGTCTAGGTGTACGAAACCGTTGGCAGTGAACTTGAGTGCGTTGCTGAGCAAATTGAGCAGCACCTGCCGCAGGCGGAACGCGTCCAAATCCAGCGTCGTCGGCAAGCCATCCGCGTGCCGCGCATTGAGATCCAGTCCCTTTTCCGCGGCCATGTTGGATAGCGTCGCGACCACATCGTCGACCACGTCGAGGATCCGCGTCGGCACTTTGGAAATCTTCATCTGCCCCGCTTCGATCTTGCCTTGATCGAGCATATTGTTGATCAAGGTCATTAGATGATCGCTATTTTTTTCGATGATCCGGGTGTATTGCCCATGACCCTTGTCGCCGTGCTCACTTTCGCCCAGCAGGCGATTGAATCCCATGATGGCGGCAAGCGGCGTGCGTAATTCGTGGGTCATGTGGGAGATAAACTGGCTTTTAAGTTTGTACGATTCTTCCGCGGCGAGCTTCTCATAAACCAAACGTTGGCGTTCGTTGTAGAGCCGCCAGAGTCGGCGGACGAGGAAGAAAACAAAGCAAAAAAAACCCGTCAGCAAAGGGAAGCCCAACGCGGTCGATTGCTTTTGCAGGTACAGCCACGATGAAATGCCGCCAATAAACACCGGCGATAAAATAAATCCGCCGGCGTAGTGCAGTGGGCTGCGGTTTTCGCGCTCGCGAAAGCTGGCCATGGGGATAAGCAACGCCAGCACCAGCAAGAGCAAATCCCATCGCAGTTTAGGTGGTGCGAGCACTTCGTCTTGTTCGAGCAACTCGCTTACCTGGCCGAGCAAGTGCAATCCGGCGTAGCGACCATACAGCGTGTTCTGATAATCGTTGATTGATTCCGCGGTACTGCCGACGAACACCTTGCGGCCTTTGATTTTCTCGGCGATATCCTCAGCGGGACGCATGGTCATTGCGGCGTAAAACACGTCGGAAAAATGAAAGCCCTCGATCGACTTCGGATTGCTCGGGAAGCGCAAACGCACCGAGCCATCGGCATCGACCGGCCAGGTGTGAGCGCCGATCTGAATTTCCTGCATCGCTTCATCAAAGCGAATCTCCGCGGTTCGCTTGCCGGCAAATATCGTCGCCGCCGATAATCCTGGCAGTACCTTGTCGCCCACTTGGTGCAGCAACGGCACGCGACGGAACACGCCGTCCTGGTCGGGCAGGACGCCGATCACTCCGACGCCCGCCAGGGGTTTATCTTTCCATACGAACATTTCGCGCGGCAGAATAAATTGCCGCCATTGAACCGCTGGTGCAGCGGCCGGTTTGCGCCAGGAAAGATGTTCCAGCAACGCCTCGGTATCGGCGTTTGAGGTAACGGTGTAGGTGTTCGCCAATACGGCGAGCGTCACACCCGGGACGCTCGCCAGGGTTTGCGCCAAATCTTCATCCTGCGGGCGCGCTTCGGAAAAAACGATGTCAAAGGTGATGGCGCTTGCGCCGGCCTGGTGCAGGAATTCCGCCACTTTAGCGTAAACCGAGCGGCGGTAAGGCCAAGCGCCGATTTCGGGTTCCAGCGACTTGATACTTTCTTCCGAGACATCGACGAAAACAATGCCACTGAAATCAACGTCCCGAGCGAGCGCGCGCGCTTGCGTATCGTGCAGTTGCAGGTCGAGATTTTGGAACAGGCCGGTCTGCGTCACCCCATAAGCAGTGAGCAGCGCAGCGAATGCAATGGCAACGGAGCGCAGCAATTCCGCAAGTTGCCCGAGTTTTTTAAGCCCGCTGATCATGCCAGCCCGGGTCGAATTAAATTAAAGCCCAATTAGAACGCAAAATCAAATGTTTGGATAGTTAATTAGGTATCAGCTCGAGTGCTACCCAGAGTGCCATTGCCACGAGCTATTGTCCATGCGGCTCTTGGCGCATACCCCGTCAAGATCAAAGCAGCAAGCGGATCCCAGGCCGCCGACTTATACAAAAACGTCTGGAACCGCTTCAAATGCCATTGATGCGCCGAGCATGGCCGCGACGACCTGAGCGGCGCGCTGCGTATCGCCGGAAGTCGCGAGCCGCAGCGCGCCCAGCGTAATGCTGGGTTGCGCCGCGATGCGGCGTGCCAGTTCACGCGCAATGGCGGGCGCCGTATCGATAATCGTTGCGTTCGGCGCGGCGATTTGAATCGCCGGGGCGAGAAATGGGTAGTGCGTACAGCCCAACACCAACGTGTCGCAGCCAAGCGCCACGAGGGGCGCGACCACGTTCGCGATGCTGTCTTGCACAGCGGGCGAAGTTAATTCACCGCGCTCGACCAACTCGACCCAAGCGGCGCCGCTTCGGGCAATAAAATCGATCTGTGGCGCATCCATCTGAATGCGCGCCAACAGATCGGCGTAGCGTTTACTCGCAAGCGTGCCTGCGGTTGCCAACACCCCGACCTTGCCGCTGCGCGTGGCCGCAATTGCCGGTTTTAGCCCGGGTTCAACACCGACGATGGGAATGGCAAAGTTGCGGCGCAGGGTTTGCACCGCGATCGCCGTCGCGGTATTGCAGGCGACGACAATCGCCTTCGCACCTTGCGCCACGAACCAGGCGCCGATGCGCTCGCTGCGCTCGGTGACGTAGGCGTCGGATTTGTCGCCGTACGGTGCGTAACCGGAGTCGGCGAAGTAGATAAAATTTTCTTGTGGTAACTCGGCGCGCGCGGCGCGCAACACCGACAGGCCGCCGACGCCGGAATCGAAAACGCCGATCGGCGCAGCGGAAATCAGTTCTTGTAGGGTGCGTTTACGCACCGTATTTGTTTGGTGCATAAATGCACCCTACGCATTCCTCGCACATCAACCACAAAAATAATGACGCGCCACCACTCAAATGACCGCAATGGGAATCTTGCCGATCTTGGCTTGCCACTCGCGCGGCCCGGTTTGGTGCACCGACGTGCCGTTGGAATCCACCGCCACGGTTACTGGCATGTCCTTCACAGTGAATTCGTAAATCGCTTCCATGCCCAAATCCGCAAAGCCAACGACTTTTGCTTCTTTGATAGCCTTGGCGACCAGATACGCCGCGCCGCCGACCGCCATCAAGTACGCGGCTTTATGTTTCTTGATCGCATCGATCCCCGTTGGGCCACGCTCGGCCTTGCCGATCATCGAAATGAGTCCGGTTTGCGCCAGCATCATTTCGGTGAATTTATCCATGCGCGTCGCCGTCGTTGGGCCGGCGGGGCCGACCACTTCGTCGCGCACCGGATCGACCGGGCCGACGTAATAGATCACGCGATTCTTAAAATCGACCGGCAGTTTTTCGCCCTTGGCGAGCATGTCTTGAATGCGTTTGTGCGCGGCGTCGCGGCCGGTGAGCATCTTGCCGGAAAGCAGCAAGGTCTGGCCCGGCTTCCATGCCGCGACTTCATCTTTGGTCAGCGTATCCATATTAACGCGCGTGCTCTTGTTGTAGTCCGGCTGCCAATGCACGTCGGGCCACAGATCCAGCGACGGCGGCTCTAAATAAGCCGGTCCGGAACCGTCGAGCACGAAATGCACATGGCGCGTCGCCGCGCAATTGGGAATCATCGCCACAGGCTTGCTCGCGGCGTGGGTCGGATACATTTTTATTTTTACGTCGAGCACCGTGGTGAGGCCGCCCAATCCCTGGGCGCCGATGCCGAGCGCATTGACCTTGTCGTGCAGTTCGATGCGCAGTTCTTCCGTTTTGTCTTTCGGGCCGCGCTTTTTCAACTCGTACATGTCGATGTCTTCCATCAGCGATTCCTTCGCCATCAACATCGCTTTTTCCGCCGTGCCGCCGATGCCGATGCCGAGCATGCCCGGCGGACACCAGCCAGCGCCCATGGTCGGCACGGTTTTCATCACCCAATCCACCAGGGAATCGGAGGGGTTGAGCATGACGAATTTCGATTTATTTTCCGAGCCGCCGCCCTTGGCCGCGACCTGCACGTCCACGGTATTACCGGGAACGACGTCCATCTGGATGACAGCGGGCGTATTGTCCTTGGTGTTCTTGCGCTCGAACTGCGGGTCGGCGACGATCGAGGCACGAAGCTTGTTTTCCGGGTCGTTGTAGCCACGCCGCACACCTTCGTTGATGGCATCATGGATCGATCCCGTGAAGCCTTCCCACTTCACGTCCATGCCGATCTTGAGGAACACATTGACGATACCGGTGTCCTGGCACACGGGACGCTTACCTTCCGCGCTCATGCGGCTGTTGGTCAAAATTTGCGCGATGGCATCTTTTGCCGCCGGGCTTTGCTCGGCTTCATAGGCGCGGGCGAGGTGCTGAATATAATCTGCCGGATGGTAATAGGAAATGAATTGCAGCGCGTTGGCGATGCTTTGAATGAGGTCGTCCTGCTTGATGATGGTCATTGCGATTTCCAATAATTAATGAGGCGCGATGCCGGGTTGCGCCGCATGCGACGATGCGATCTTATCCGTCCAGGCCATCACCACCGCCGATACGACGAACGTGAGGTGAATAATCACCTGCCACATCATGACGTGCTCGGGCAGCTTGCTGGCGTTGATAAACGTCTGCAGTAAATGGATCGATGAAATGCCGATCAGCGCCGTCGCAAGTTTTACTTTCAGCACGCCGGCATTCACGTGGGACAGCCATTCCGGCTCGTCAGGATGATCTTTCAGATTAAGCCGCGAGACGAACGTTTCGTAACCGCCGACGATGACCATGATCAGTAGGTTGGCGATCATCACCACGTCGATCAAGGCCAGCACCGCCAACATCAGTTCATTCTCACTGATGGTGGTCGCCTTAGCGATCAGATGCCACAACTCCAACATGAAGTGGTAGACGTAAACACCCTGAGCCACAATCAGGCCGAAATACAGCGGCGCCTGCAGCCAGCGGCTGAAGAATATAATGCTTGCCATTACGTTGCGTGACGCAGTTGTGGAGAGTGAAGTTGCCATGGTTTTGTGACGTGTTTAGTTTGAGTTGTACGAATTTTAACATTCAACCCGGCATCGCCTTTGCCCATTTCTACGAAAGACACCATGGATCATTACCAAGTCTACACCGCGCTTAAATTTAAAAAACATCCGCACGGCATTCTCGAAATCATCATGGGCGAGCCGGGCAAACTCTCCACCGCAGATCATCGCATGCATCACGAACTCGCGGAAATTTGGCGCACCTTCGACGCCGATGAGGCTATGAAAGTCGCGATTCTGCGCGGCGAAGGCAAAGGTTTTTCCGGCGGTGGCGATTTGAATTTGGTGCAAGAAATGGCGAACGATTTCAGCGTCCGCGCCCGGGTATGGCGCGAGGCCAAGGATTTGGTTTACAACATCATCAATTGCAGTAAGCCGATTGTTTCCGCGATGCACGGCCCGGCTGTCGGCGCGGGGTTGGTCGCGGGCCTGCTCGCCGATATATCGATCGCGGCGAAAACCGCGCGCATCATCGACGGCCACACGCGACTGGGTGTCGCCGCCGGCGATCATGCGGCGATTGTCTGGCCGCTGCTATGCGGCATGGCGAAGGCGAAATATTATTTGTTGTTATGCGAAACGGTGAGTGGCGAGGAAGCCGAGCGCATCGGCCTGGTGTCCCTCGCCGTGGAAGAATCCGAGCTGCAAGCAAAGGCTTTTGAGATCGCGGAAAAACTCAGTCGTGGCTCACAATCGGCGATCAAGTGGACGAAGTACGCCCTGAACAACTGGCTGCGCTTAGCCGGGCCTAGCTTCGATGCCTCGCTGGCGCTAGAGTTCATGGGCTTCGCCGGGCCCGATGTGCAAGAGGGAATTGCTTCGTTGCGAGAAAAGCGCGCGCCGAATTTTGGGGACAATGGCTTGTTTTAAATTTTCGTGTATGCCCCTCCCTTTTATAGAGGGAGGTTAGGACGGGGTAGCCCGAGGCTAGCCACTGGCCTTGGGCCAGGGATTTCGCCGCGGCAAAATGCCGCGCTTGCGCCCGAAATGGGCGCAGCTAAATTCCCCTCATTCCCCCTTTAGAGAAGTGGAAGTGTCTGTATGGCAATTCGTAGTATTGACGCACCGCTTGCATGGGCGACGCGCGACGCTTATGCTGGGCAATTGACGTAATAATAGCGAATGCCATGAATTTCATCACCGCTTTTCTCCTTCGTTGGGCGCTCACCACTTTACCCTTGTGGATCGCGAGTTACGTCATTGCGGGCGTAACTTTCGATTCCGTGGAAACCTTGATTATTTCAGGCTTATTGCTCGGTCTGGCGAATGCGGTCATAAAACCACTGATCGTTTTGCTCACGTTGCCGATCACGGTGCTTACCTTAGGGTTATTCATTATCGTGATCAACACCGCGATACTGTTTTTAGTGCAATCGCTGGTTCCGGGCTTTCGCATCGCCGACCTTGGCAGCGGCGTGTTGCTCGCGTTATTTATCTCGGTATTTAGTTTTGCCGTAAATCGCTTCATCGGCCGCTAACGGCGCGGCGACAACAAGCCACGTTCGGCGAGATTGCGAATCAACGCCTGGGCGCCGAACTGCCATGGCGGAATTTTATCGGTGTGGTTGACGCGATTGACCAACGCGCCCAAGCGCGCGGAGCGAATCGTCACCGTGTCGCCGAGCTTATGGGTGAAGCCTTGTCCTGGCGCGTCACGGTCTTGAATCGGCGCGAACATGGTGCCAAGGAATAGCATCAAGCCGTCGGGATATTGATGGTGGGAGTTAATCGTCTGGCCAACCAGGTCGGCGATATCGCGGCTGATTTTTTTCA
The DNA here is from genome assembly GCA_046598945.1 of Burkholderiales bacterium. Classification (GTDB taxonomy): domain Bacteria; phylum Pseudomonadota; class Gammaproteobacteria; order Burkholderiales; family JALYOK01; genus JALYOK01. The sequence goes on from JBKJHT010000147.1 coordinate 16,416, forward strand.
GATCGCTGATGCCTTGCATCTTGAAGCCGTCGTTACCCGTGACTTCGATTTCGATCTGGGCGCCACGGGCATCGTCAAGACTGAAGTTGCGATCGAATAAGCGAATGAACGGGCCGATAGCGCAGGAACCGTTGTTGTCTTTTCCGCGTCCGAGCAACAACGCGCTGCGCCCCTCGAAGTCGCGCAAATTCACGTCGTTGCCGAGCGCGGCGCCAACGATTTCGCCGCGCGGATTAACCACCATCACCAATTCGGGCTCGGGATTATTCCAATGGGATGCGGGGTGAATGCCGACCTCCGCGCCAAGGCCGACGGCCGACATAGGCTGCGCCTTGGTGAACACTTCGGCATCGGGGCCGATGCCCACTTCCAAATATTGCGACCAGAGGTTGCGCTTCACTAATGATTCTTTGACGCGCTGTGCTTCCGCCGAACCGGGTTTTACGCTGGAAATACTCGCGCCGATTTCCTCGCCCAGGCTTTTGCGGATGGACTCCGCCAGCTTGAGATCGCCCTTCGCCTGCTCTTCGATCACTCGCTCCAACATGCTGGAAACGAAGGTCACGCCGCAGGCTTTCACGGTTTGCAAATCGCACGGCGCTAAAAAATACGGCTGCCGTGGATCGCGCGAGCCGGCATCGCTGTTCGCCAATAGGTCGGCGAGTTTGCCGATCGGGTTGTCGCGCGCGGCTCGCACGGCTTCCAGCACGTCAGGGCGGCTGAGCAATTCCGCAGCGGTCGGCGCTACATTCGACAGATCGTAAACTTGCTGCGGATCGACCCGCACCGGGCTGGGGCCGCCGGGATTGCCCGGCACATAGGCTCGACCAATGAGCGTGGCTTGTGCGGCGTCATCGGGCAAAATCGCTTCGGGTGTGAGGGCCATCATCGCCTTACGCCGCAGGCGCCGGCTCAGTCGCCGGAAAATCCAACTCGACCCGCGCGCCGCTCGGATCGTAACAAAACAACTGCCACACGCCAGAGTCATTCTGTTTGCGCAGAACATATTCGATTTCACGCGCCTTCAAGGTAGCAACGGTAGCGGGCAAATCGTTGGCGCTAAACGCCATGTGATCCAACACCCCGCCCGGCGGATTCGGCACGGGGCGGCCGGCGATGACATGTAGCACCGCGCGCTCACCGATATAAAGCCAGGCGCCGGGAAAACCCAAGTCCGGCCGATAGCCATCCCTGAGACCGAGAATGCCGATGTAAAATTGTCGTGTTGCTTCCAGATCGTGGGTCAATACGGTGAAATGATTCATGTCGCTGATTGCCATGGGAACGTTCCTCCTGGCTCGAATTTTACTCCGATGCCAGGGGCCATGGTACTCACGTATACGGGCGCGCCTCAATGCCAAGACCATTGCTCCGAGCGGCAATGGCCCGAGGCTACCCCGTAGCAGAGCGTCTCCCAGGCCATGTCGGTGGACATTGAGAACGTCGGCCTATTACTTTCGACATATGGACACGAAAAGCGATTTGGCGAATAGTAACGTACTGACGAATTTTCTGGAGAGCCGCCATGGCAAGAAGTAATATTCTGCGCTGGATGGACATTGAATTGAGCCGCCGCGAAACCAATCCCGATCATATTTTTCATCGCCATAAGGTGCTGGCGGAAGGCGATTCCTGGTTCACCATCGGCGGTGTGCCTATGTGGAATTTACTTCACTCGTTGGAATTTCCAAAAACTAATATCGTGGTGACGCTCGCCAAGCCCGGCGATACGCTGAAGAGCATGGCGGAGGTTTGCAACAATTCCGAACTTCGCTTCGCCATGGATAAACTGCATGGCTATAAATGGGACGCGATATTGCTCAGCGCCGGCGGCAACGATCTCATCGACTACGCCAGCGGCAAAACCAGCGAAGACAGTATCCTCATTCCGCCCACGGAGCGCGACCCCGTCAGCAACCCGGCGGATTATGTCGATCAAGAGAAGCTCGCGCAACTGATGGCGTATATTCAAGAAGGGTATCGGCGCATCGTAGCGTTGCGCGATGGGCCGAAAAGTTCCTGCGCCGGTGCGCCGATTATCGTTCACACCTACGACCTCGTGACGCCGATGAATTCTCCAGCGACCATCGGGCCGATCACCTTGGGCCCCTGGCTTTTTCCGGCGTTACAACGGGCCAATATCCCAACGACCGATTGGATCGCGCTGGCGGATTATTTGCTGGCGGCATTACGCGACACCATTGTTGAATTGGGCATACCCGGCGCGAAACAGCTCGCCAATTTTCACGTCGTCGATACCCAGGGAACGATTACTCGCGCGGCGCTCGGTTCAGTCGGCGAGAGCAACGATTGGCTGAATGAAATCCACCCCAACAAAAACGGTTACGAAAAAATTGCGCGCAAGCTGAGTGAAAAACTAGGGATGTTGTTGCCATGATTTGACTAATGGAAATTTCACAAGCGCTTAGTTTCATTCTTATCATTCCCGCCTTCGCGGGAATGATAATCTGTATTTTATTACGCAACCGGGTTTAGTCAAAGCCGAATCGTGCAATTCGCCGTAGAATAGTGATCCGAAATTCGCGTCGTTAAAACCCATGTTAGTCCTAGGCATTGAAACGTCCTGTGACGAAACCGGCATCGCGCTCTATCACACCGAGCGCGGCTTGCTCGCTCACGCGCTGCACACCCAAATCGCGATGCATGCGGACTACGGCGGCGTGGTGCCGGAGCTTGCCTCGCGCGATCATATTCGTCGCGTGTTGCCGCTGACGCAGCGGGTGCTTGAGGACGCCGACGCAACGTTGCAAAACATCAATGCCATCGCCTACACCCAAGGTCCCGGACTTGCGGGCGCGTTGCTGGTCGGCGCCAGTATCGGCGCAGCGCTAGCCTATGCGCTCAATATTCCCGCCATCGGCGTACATCATCTCGAAGGTCATCTGTTATCGCCATTGCTGTCCAATCCCGCGCCTAGCTTTCCGTTCATCGCGTTGCTGGTGTCCGGCGGGCACACGCAGTTGATGCGCGTGAAAGAAATCGGCGAGTACGAATTGCTTGGCGAATCGGTTGATGATGCCGCCGGTGAGGCCTTTGACAAGAGCGCGAAGTTGCTGGGACTGGGGTATCCCGGCGGCCCGGCGCTGGCCGCACTTGCGGCCAGCGGCAACGCAACGCGCTTTAATTTACCGCGGCCGATGATCAACAGCGGCGATTTGAATTTCAGTTTCAGCGGACTCAAAACCGCAGTGCTGACCGTCACCAAACGCGAAGTATTGGACGAACAAGGCCGCGCCGATCTCGCGGCCTCTACGCAGGCGGCGATTGTCGATGTGTTAGCGGAAAAAAGTTTGCGTGCCTTACGTGTGACGGGCGCGAAGCGTTTAGTCGTCGCCGGCGGTGTCGGCGCAAACCAACGCTTGCGCGAACGATTAACGCGCGAAGCGGCGGAGAAAAACCTTGAAGTGTTTTATCCGAAGCTGGAATTTTGTACCGACAACGGCGCCATGATCGCGCTAGCCGGCGCACTGCGTTTGCAAGCCGGCGCGGTGGGATCGATGGCGTTTGGCGTTAGACCGCGCTGGGATTTGGAAACATTGATGGCCGGAGAGGCGCATAGATGCGGGGTGGCCTAGGGCCTACGGGGTGGCCCTAGGCCACCCCGTAGGCCAGCCACACGTCCCGCTACGCCGGGACTTCGAGCCCGCCGAGGCCGTCCAAGTGGGATTCGGCGCCGGCCCTTTGCTGACCGAATAGCGCAGCATTGCGCCAGCCCTTGTTGTAATGTTGTTTTGTGCCGCTACGCGAATTTCGCGATCTGGCCGATGCCAACTAACAATTGCACGCCTGGGTCATGGCGCCGACTGGCAATCGCGCGCATGGCGCCACGCGTGACGAGCCATTGCAGCGGTTTGCCGCTTACCATCGCATGTCGAAAATAGTATTAAATCACGATTTCAGCTAAGCCCTTGTGTATAGTCGTTGTACACATCAACCGTAATATTCTTTTGTCGGGCAAGCACATCTTATGTCAACCCTAGTTACCGATTCTGGCAAGGCGGCACAATTCACCATCGGCGTATTCGCACGACTGACGGGAATCAACCCCGGAACGCTGCGAATTTGGGAGCGCCGCTATAAGATCGCGACCCCATTGCGCCAAGGTGCGCGCGACAGGCGAATGTATTCGCAAAACGATGTCGATCGTCTCGCGTTGGTCAAGGCGCTCGTGGATAATGGTCATCCGATCAGCACGTTGGCACATTTGTCCATCGAAGACTTGCGCGCACGGTTGACGGCGTCGATCGGAAAAGTATCGCGTGCGGTCGTTTCTGAAGGGCTTGAAAGCCGTATCGTCGTGTTGGGCGATTCGCTCGCGATCCGCCTCGGCGAAAACAAAGAACCAATTAACGGGATCGAGGTTTGTGGCGTATTCCATAGCGCGGCCGAATTGGACGACAAGGCGAAGGCGCTCACGCCCGACGTACTGGTGATTGAGTATGCAACGTTGCAGCCTGGGACGCCGGCGAACGTTTGGCGGCACCTTGCGCTAACGGGCGCGCGACATGCGGTCGTGCTGTACGGCTTCGGCACGCGGCGAACCTTGCAAGAACTGGAACGCGCGGGAATCTTATGTTTGCAAGCGCCGGCTAGCGTGATCGAAATTTCGCGCGCTTGCGCGACAGCGCGGGGCACGCAAGTCAAGGCGATCGCCGACATGACCACGCACGCAGCCGGCATCCCGGCGCGCCGATTTTCAGCAGAGCAGCTCGCGCGAATCGCCGCTCGTGCAACGCCGGTAAAATGCGAGTGCCCCTATCACTTGGTCGATCTGGTCAACAGTTTGGTGGCGTTTGAGACTTACAGCAGCGAGTGCGAAAGTTTGTCTCCCGATGATTTCAAAATTCATCAATTGCTCCATTCAACCACCGCCGCTGCGCGCGCACTGCTTGAAACGGGGCTTGCGAAGCTTATCGAGGCCGAGGGAATTTCCGCAGACTAGACATGGAACGGGCATCTGAATTTCGCGGCAACAAGCGCAACGTGCCAAGTAAACCGTGTGTGCTGTGCGGCAAGCCAATGACCTGGCGTAAGAAATGGGTGAACAACTGGGCGGACGTGAAATATTGCTCGGACAAATGCCGCGAACAGGCGAAATCCACACGGTGACGAATCACCATGCCCGCCAATTGGTGTTGGTCTTGGGCGATCAACTCAATGCGCGCAGCGCGGCGTTCGACGATTTTGACACGGCCCAAGACCGTGTGCTGATGATCGAAGCCGGGAGTGAGGCGACGCATGTGTGGAGTCACAAAGCCCGCATTGCAATGTTCCTCGCCGCGATGCGACATTTTGCGCAATCGCTGACGGCGCGACATATCGCGGTCGACTACGTCCGACTCAATACCGAATCCGGTTCGCTGATCGATATTTTGCAACGAAAGTTGCAGCGCTATCGTCCGCAAAAACTCATCGTTGTCGAGCCCGGTGAGTATCGCTTGGAACAAGCGATTATCGAAATCTGCAAGGCGTGTGGTGTGACGCTCGCGATTCGCGACGATGATCATTTCTTATGCTCGCGGGCCGAGTTCGCCGAGTGGGCTCGCGGGTACAAACAACTTCGTATGGAATTTTTTTATCGTCGCATGCGCGTCAACACTGGTATTTTGATGGCCGGCAAACAGCCGATTGGCGGCCGGTGGAATTTCGATAGCGAAAATCGGCGCAGTTTCGGCGTTAAAGGGCCGTCGGAACGCCTCACCCCGCTTGGCTTTGCGCCCGATACCTTAACGCGCGAAGTCATCGCTGAGATCGAACAATACTTTTCTAATCACCCCGGTTCGCTTGATTCCTTCGCGTGGCCGGTCACGCGCGATGATGCGCTAAAGTTGCTCGACGATTTTGTCAAATACCGTCTGCCGTGCTTCGGCGATTTCCAAGACGCCATGTGGAGCGGCGAGCCGGTGCTTTACCACTCGCTGTTGTCAGCCGCGCTAAATTTGAAGCTGCTTAATCCGCGCGAAGTCATCGATGCGGTGCTTGGCGCTTATGAAAATAACCGCGTCGGTTTAGCGTCGGCGGAAGGATTCATCCGCCAGATTTTGGGCTGGCGAGAATTTATTCGCGGCGTTTATTGGCTCGACATGCCGCAGTTGCTCAGCGCCAATCATTTCGATCATCAGCGCCCGCTACCGAATTGGTATTGGAGCGGCGACACGCAGATGAACTGTATGCGCCAAACCATTGCGATGACTTTGGCCCAGGGTTATTCCCATCACATCCAGCGGCTGATGGTGACGGGCATGTTCGGTATCCTAGCGGAAATTAATCCATTCGCGCTGCACGAATGGTATCTCGCCATGTACGTCGACGCGATCGAATGGGTCGAGGCGCCGAACACCCTGGGCATGGCGCTCTTCGCCAATGGCGCCAGATTCACCAGCAAACCCTATGTCGCGAGCGGCGCTTACATCAACCGAATGAGCAATTTTTGTAAAGACTGCCGTTATAAACCCGCTCAAAGAATCGGTTCTACTGCGTGTCCCGTGACCGTTTTGTATTGGAATTTTCTCGACAAACACGAAGCTGCATTCGCCGCCAATCCGCGAACTTCGTTAATGATAAAAAACCTTGAAAAAATTCCCGCCGAAACGCGCAGGGCAATTGAAAAACGAGCCTACGAGCTACTCGAATCGATTGACGAACTCTAATATTTTTTGTTGCGAGTGAATCCTAAACGACTAGAGCAGTCGCCCCAACAATGAGATGACAAACGAACTGAGGGAGTCCCGATTTTCAGGACGGGCAATTTGATGATACTTTATCAACTTACCAGGAGTGAGAGAACCATTGAAGCGTTTGAAAGCACGAAGAAGTGCCAACGCGAATATGGCACGAACAGAGTCGGAACGAAGACCACCCATGGCTTTTTTCTCCCGGTTGTTGTTGCTTATTTCTGACGTCTAGCTTCTTTATGGCAGTTTCCACCTTCAAGCAGATTGTTGTCGATGAATTGCGTATTCAATTGATAAAAAATGCGGAATTTATTGTTTTGGTTTTTGATTACGTTGTACTTGGGGTGGGGTTGAAATCGTGGCGCGCTAGATGGAATTTAACCAGGTAAAACAATGGGAATTTGCGTTTTTAGCAGTGGCCGCGATGGGTATGCGCTGAATCTCCCATCATAGTAACTAAATGGCTAGCGGTTTATGGCGCGGCGGCCATGGCCGCCGCGCCGCAAACCTTACATTCCGGATCTTTGTTGAGTTTGAGCGAGCGCCATTCCATACTCAGACCGTCGAGCATCAAAAACCGCCCGTTCAAGGTCTCGCCGCAGCCGGTCAAGACCTTGATCGCCTCCGCTGCTTGCATGGCGCCTATGATGCCAACCAGCGGCGCGAACACGCCCATGACGGCGCAGCGGGTTTCTTCGAATTCGTGATCTTCCGAGAAAAGGCAGTTGTAGCAAGGGCTGTAGTCGTGGCGCATGTCGAACACGGAAATTTGGCCGTCGAAACGGATGCCCGCGCCGGACACCAGCGGCTTTCTGTACTTGACGCAGGCGCGATTTACCGCGTGACGGGTATTGAAATTGTCGCAGCAATCGAGAACCACATCGGCCTCGGCGATGCGCTGTTCGAGCGCCTCGCCGGTAAGCCGTTGCGTGACGGCGACGACGTCGATATCGGGGTTAATTTCCAGCAACGTGCGACGCGCTGAAACCGCTTTCGCGACGCCTACCGAATCGTGGCGATGAACGATTTGTCGTTGTAGATTAGTGAGGTCAACGACATCGCCGTCGCATATGGTGAGCTTGCCGATGCCGCTGGTGGTCAGATAAAGCGACGCCGGCGACCCAAGGCCGCCGACGCCGATTATCAACACATGGGATTGATTAAGCTTTTCTTGGCCTTCTACGCCCAGCTCGGACAGCAGAATGTGCCGACTGTAGCGTAATAGCGCATGGTCATCCACTCAGGCTTAAGTCGATTGCGGCTTCGCGATAACCGGCAAGCCTTTTAGATGATTCAATGCCTGATCCAGTTGGTAGTCGGGTTTCTCGCCATTGGCGCCAACAGCGTCGGGTTTTTTCGCTTTGTCGCCCCCGGCGGCGGATTTTTGCTCCGGCTTCGCCTCGGACTTCGCTTCCGGTTTCGCTTGTGGCTTGGCATCTTTGTCGGTCGGATTGGAAAGATGCCGCTCCAGATCCGCTTCGCGAATACCCAGTTCGGCGCCGGGTGAGTTTGGATCTTCGACAATCACGTCGGGAACGATACCCTTGGCCTGAATCGAGCGGCCATTTGGCGTGTAATAACGCGCCGTCGTGAGCTTGATCGCGGTGTTATTGGCCAACGGCACGATGGTTTGCACAGAGCCTTTGCCGAATGTCTGCGTCCCCATCACGATTGCGCGTTTGTGATCTTGCAGCGCACCAGCAACGATTTCCGATGCCGAGGCGGAGCCCGCATTCACCAACACCACCATTGGCACTTTCTTGATGCCTTCGGGCAATTTGGCGATGTAGTCGTCGCGGAAATTACCGCGCAGGTAATGCTCGCGCGAGGCGTTGAGCTTCATCTTGGAATCTTCGGTGCGACCGTCGGTGTAGGTGACCAGCACGTCTTGCGGCAAAAACGCAGCGGAAACCGCGACGGCCGAATTGAGCAGACCGCCCGGATCGTTGCGCAAATCGAGCACCAACCCTTTCAGCGCACCGCCATTTTTCCGATAGGTATCCTGAATCGCTTGAGCCAGATTTTCACCGGTGTGTTCCTGGAATTGCGTAATCCGAATCGAGGTATAGCCGGGTTCCAGATCTTTAACTTTCACGCTCTTAACTTTGATCACTTCTCGGGTCAGATTAAAAATCAGCGGGATCTGTTCGCCTTTGCGCAACACCGTTAACTTAATGCTGGTGCCAGGTTTGCCGCGCATGCGTTTGACCGCATCGTTCAAGGTCAATCCCTTAACAGCGGTGTCGTCGAGCTTGATGACCAAGTCGCCCGACTTCAGTCCCGCTTTGAAGGCGGGGGAATCGTCGATGGGCGACACCACTTTGACGAACCCATCTTCCATGCCGACTTCAATTCCCAAGCCGCCGAATTCACCTTGGGTGCCGACCTGGAGTTCCTTAAACGACTCGGCGTCTAAGTAAGCAGAATGGGGATCGAGTCCGGACACCATGCCTGTGATCGCCTCTTTGATGAGTTTCTTATCTTCGACCGCCTCGACATAATCGCTCTTAATGCGGCCGAAAATTTCGCTAAAAGTGCGCAGTTCTTCCACCGGCAGCGGCGTTGGCGCCGGTTTGTCCGCGATGGCAGAAAAATTCAAACTGATTAATACACCGATTACAGCGCCCGTTAAAACCAAGCCGGTTTTTTGCATTTTGCTACTCATAATACTTATTCTCCGAAGTAATCGTTCTTACCGTGTGTGGATCGACGCATCCGAGACACAGCCGAGTCGATATTTATCGCGCTACCCATGCCATCGGATCGAATGGTTTGCCCCGATGACGTAACTCAAAGTATAAACCTGATTCTGGGTTTCCGCCGCTGTTTCCCACGCTGGCGACCGTCTCGCCGCCCTGCACCTTGTCGCCCACCTGTTTTAATAACGCGTCGTTGTTGCCATAGACACTCATATATCCCGCGCCATGGTCAATGACGGCCAAGTTGCCGAAACCGCGCAGCCAATCGGCAAACACCAAGCGCCCGGCCGCCACCGCCTTCACCTCCTGACCTTCAGGCGCCCGGATAAACAACCCGGACCAACTCATTCCGCTATCGCTACGTGGACTGCCGAAACGGTTGGTTAGTTCCCCGCGAACCGGTAAACGCAGCCGCCCGCGCAATTTCGCGAAGGCCAAACCGTCCAGCTCGTCGTCGGGCAATATATCGCTGCGCGCGACGACGCTCGGTTTTTTGCTGGCGTCGCCCGGTTTTTGTCGTTTTACTTCCGCCTCGCGCTTCAATGCTTGAGCGCGAATGGCCGCTTGACGCGCTTCCTCTTTACGTTTGATTATCAACGCCAGGCGCTCGATCAGTTGGGTCAGGCGCGCTTCGTCGCGCTTGAGCGTGTTGATCTCTTTCCGATTCTTTTTAATTTCGTCGCCGATGCGGGACAAGACTTGTTTCTTGCTTTGACGCTTGTTCTCTAACTGTACTTTTTCTTGACGTGCCTTGGCGGCGACACTTTGGAGTTCGGCGTTTTTCGTTCGTACTTGCTCGGTCAGCACATTCAGTTCCAGCAAATCCCCCCTCAGCGCTTGAATGCCCTGGCCATGGGCGCGGGCGATGTACTGGTAATAGCGCAACAGGCGAGAAATTTCTGCCGGATCTTTGCCGCTGAGTAACAATGCCGTCGAATCTTGAGCGCTGTGAATGTAGCGGGCGGTGAGAAGTTTTTTCAACTGCCCTTGGCGGCGTTTGACGGAGGCTTGGACGGCGGCGCTTTTATTTTGTAGTCCATTCAACTCGGCCCTGGCTTGCCGCTGCGCATGGCTGAGTTCCGACAGGGTACGATTCGATTCGCTGATCGCCTGCTCGGAATCCTTCAGCGCATCGCTCACTTCGGCCTTGGATTCCTCTTGCCCGGCAAGTTCTTTTTTAAGTTCCTCGATGCGCTCGCGCAGTTCTTGTAAATCTTGCGTCGGCGCGGCGAAGCTATAAAGCGTCACACCGACTAATAGCGCGGCGATTGTTACTTTCAATAAACCCGGCACCGGAATCCGCTTATTTCTTTGCCTTGCCCTGGTTGGCGACCGCTTGCTGCGCCTTGGCGATCGCCTCCGCATCGCCGAGATAGTAGTTTCGGATCGGCTTAAGTTCGTCGTCCAACTCGTAAACCAGCGGAACACCGGTCGGGATATTCAGGCCGACGATCTCTTGATCGCTCACGCCGTCGAGATATTTCACCAGCGCGCGCAAACTGTTGCCGTGAGCGGTGATGATGACGCGCTTGCCGGCTTTAACTTGCGGGGCGATGGTGTCGTGCCAGTAAGGTAAAAAGCGCTCGACGGTATCTTTCAGGCATTCGGTTAGCGGCAGCTCCTTATCGGAGAGTCCCGCGTAGCGCGGGTCTTGGCCCGGATAACGGATGTCGTGCTTATCCAGCGCGGGCGGCGGAATGTCGTAACTGCGGCGCCAGACCAACACTTGCGTATCGCCGAATTTCGCTGCCGTCTCAGCTTTGTTGAGGCCTTGCAGCGCGCCGTAGTGACGTTCGTTCAAGCGCCACGATTTCGTGATCGGGATCCACATCAGATCCATCTGATCGAGCGCCAACCACAAGGTGCGAATGGCGCGCTTCAACAGCGATGTGAACGCGATATCGAATACGAATCCCTGCTCTTTCATCAAGCGACCGGCTTCGCGCGCCTCGTTCACACCTTTGTCGGCGAGGTCAACGTCATACCAACCGGTAAAGCGATTTTCCTGATTCCAGATACTTTCGCCGTGACGCAACAACACAATTCGTTTCATACCCATCCACGCCGAGCAAAACCAATATTGTACGGGAATCCTGCTAAACTGTTGCGCTTTGCAGACGGAACACCTTCGTGAAATTTGTCATAGAAAACTGGTACCTCGTCGTCGCCATGGTTGTCAGCGGCGCCTATTTGCTTTGGCCGCAAATGCAGAAACTCCTCGGCGCAAGCGTCGAAGTCGGTACGCTGGAGGCGGTGCAACTCATCAATCAAAAAAACGCCGTCATTCTCGATGTGCGCGAGGCGGTAGAATACGCCGCTGGGCGGATCGCCAATGCCAAACAAATTCCGCTGTCGCAATTGGGATCGAAGCTCAAAGAGCTGGAAAAATTCAAGCAGAAGCCTATCATCGTCGCGTGCCGGGCGGGTATGCGCTCGGGCGGTGCATGTAAACTGCTTAAGCAAAATGAATTTACTCAGGTTTATCAGCTCAAAGGTGGATTAACGGCTTGGCAACAAGCCAATCTGCCGTTGGAAAAACAAGGGTAAGGTTGAAGTTATGGCGAAAATAACGATGTATTCAACGGCGGTTTGCCCGTACTGCGTCGCCGCCGAGAAACTTCTCCGTAGCAAGGGCGTGGCCGAAATCGATAAGATTCGCATCGACCTGGATCCCGAACAGCGTGCCGCGATGATGGAAAAAACTGGGCGTCGCACGGTGCCGCAAATTTACATTAACGAGACTCACGTGGGCGGGTTTGACGATCTAGCCGCTCTGGAACATGCCGGCAAGCTAGCCCCATTGCTGGCGCAATAAACATTTAGGAACCTCATGGCCGATACCCCGCAACAACCTAACAACCAACCCGTCTTCGCGATCGAGAAAATCTACGTCAAAGATCTTTCGCTGGAAATCCCCAATGCACCTGCAATTTTTCTGGAGCGCGACAACCCGCAGATCGATTTGCAAATGCATTGTGAAGCGAATCCGATCGGCGACAACGTGTATCAGGCGAGCATTACGGTCACCGTCACCGCCAAGCTGAAGGAAAAGAACATGTTCCTGGTGGAAGCTTGCCAGGCTGGGATCTTTCGCATTCAGAACGTGCCGCAAGAAGAAATCAAAGCGGTGCTGGGCATTGGCTGCCCGAATATTTTGTTTCCTTATTTGCGCGAGACCGTATCCGATGTGGTCACCCGCGCCGGCTTTCCGCCGGTGATGTTAAATCCGGTGAACTTCGAAGCGCTGTACCACCAGCAACAGCAAGCGCAAGAACCGAAAATCGAAAAGCCGACGACGCACTAACCCACCCATGTCATTGCGAGCACAGCGAAGCAATCTCGTCTTTGTCTTAGGACTCGCTTGTCTGCTTGCGCTAAGCGCTGCATGGGGCGCGGAGTTCCGTTCGGTAGCCATCAATGGCTCAATTCTCTACGACGCGCCGTCCTTTAAGGCCAATCGCCTTTATCTCATCAGCAAGCAGTACCCGTTGGAAATCGTCAGTCGCAGCGGTGAGTGGACCAAGGTGCGAGATGCCGGCGGCGACCTCTCTTGGATCGCCAGCAACATGCTCACCGACAAGCGCACACTCATGGTGTTCGCCAACGTAGCGGAAATTCGCGAGGCGCCAAACGAGAATGCCGCAGTCGTGTTTCGCGCGGAGAAAAATGTCGTGCTCGAATTAGTCGAGCCGCCCACCTCGACTTGGATCAAGGTGAAACATCGCGACGGCCCAATCGGCTATGCGCGGATAAACCAGCTCTGGGGCCTATGAAGCTCGCACTGCTCGGCGCCGGCGCGTGGGGCACGGCCCTCGCTATTGCCTTAGCGCGTGCTCACGACGTTGTTTTGTGGGCGAGAAATTCTGAACTAGCGGAAACGTTACGCACCACTCGCAGCAATACGCGCTACCTGCCCGGCTATGCGCTGCCGAAAAACGTTCTCATTGATGATTCGCTGGCCAAGGTAATTGCCGATGCCGAGGTCATCATTTCGATCGTCCCGACGGCATCGCTTCGCGAACTCACTAAACTCATCACGCTCGAAAAAAATTCTGCGCCGATCGTCATCGCCTCGAAAGGCTTCGAGACCGGCACGGGAAAATTGCCCTACGAAGTCTGCGCCGAAACCCTGTCGCCAGATGCGATGATCGGCGTGTTGTCCGGCCCAAGCTTCGCGCAAGAAGTCGCGAAGGGATTGCCCGCCGCCTTGACGCTCGCGGCTTTCAACGAAGATTTTGCCAGTGACACCGCACGCCAATTAAACGGCCCGCGCTTACGCGTGTATTCAAGTAACGACGTCATCGGTGTTGCGCTCGGCGGCGGCTTAAAAAACGTCATGGCCATCGCCTCGGGCATTTCCGACGGCATGGGCCTGGGCGCCAACGCCCGCGCCGCGCTCGTCACGCGAGGCCTCGCAGAAATGGCGCGCCTCGGACAAAAACTCGGTGGCCGCGCCGAGACGTTTATGGGCCTCACCGGCCTGGGCGATTTAGTCCTCACCGCCACCGGAGACCTGTCGCGCAACCGCCAAGTCGGGCTACAACTCGCGCAAGGCGACTCGCTGGAAAAAATTCTTCAACGACTCGGCCACGTTGCCGAAGGCGTCTACTCCGCCCGCGAAGCCGCCGCCCGCGCCATAGCGCTCAAAGTCGACATGCCCATTACCCAAGCCGTGTGCGACGTGATAGACGGCAAGGTATCGGCCCGAGACGCGCTTGAACGCTTGCTGTCCAGGGAGCCTAAGCCAGAAGCCAATAACGACGCGGCTTCTGGCGGTTAGGAGGATTTTTATCCCCTCGTCCCTTTGGGGCCAGGGTGGGGGGCGAGCGTTCCCACTACGCAAACCTATAATCAAAAGGAAATCATAATGCCCGACATCATCCTGCATCATTTCAACACCTCGCCCTACGCCGAAAAAATCCGCCTGATTTTGGGCTACAAAAACCTTTCGTGGAAATCCGTTTTGGCGCCGAACATCATGCCCAAGCCGCTCTACACCGCACTTACCGGTGGCTATCGGCGCGTGCCTGTGATGCAAATCGGCGCCGATGTGTATTGCGATACGGCATTAATTGCGGCCGAAATCGAACGGCGTTTTCCGACACGACCGATCATGGGAAGCCGCCCATCGGATTTCAGCAACCCGCTTATTAACTGGCATGACACTTATTTATTCTGGAAGGTCGCGCGCTATGTCATCGGCCGCAACGCGGATGCACTGTCTGATGATTTCCTGCGCGACCGCGCCAAGATGATGCGCCTGGATCTCACGCCGGATGCCAATCGCGCCAAAGGGATCGCGGAAGCGCCGTATATCTTGAGTCAGCTACACATCTCGCTGGGCTGGCTAGACGACAAGTTCGCCGCGACGGGATTTGCATCTGGTAACCAGCTCTCTCACGACGATTTCGCGCTCGTTCCGAGTCTGTGGTTTTTGACTAGTCGCGTCAGCGATGCGTCGGCGATGATTCAATCGGGCTTCCCATACGTCGCCGATTGGCTCAAGCGGGTCGCGGCGAATGGCTACGGCACGCGCGAAGAAATCAGCGGCGAAGCGGCGCTGGCGATTGCGTTAGCAAGCAAGCCGGAAGCGCTGGTTGGAAATTCGGTAAAAACCGATGAAGCAACGGGCGTTTCAGTCGGAGACAAAGTTGCCGTTACGCCGGAAAGTTTTGGCACTGAAGCGGTGTCGGGAGTTGTCGCCGCGATCTCGGCGCAACGCGTTACGCTAAATTGGCATGGCACAGAAGTCGGTGATGTCGCGATTCATTTTCCGCGCTTGGGGTACGTGATCAGTAAAGTCTAATGCCTTCAATTGTCATCCTGAGCGCAGCGAAGGATCTGCTTTTTCCGCAGCATTAACAGCAGATCCTTCGCCTTGCTCAGGATGACATTCGTAATTATTTTCCACCCGCAAACCCCACCTGCCGCCAAGCTTCAAACACCAACACTGCAGCGCTGTTCGCCAAATTCAAACTGCGGCTATCGGGCTCCATCGGCAAACGCAATCGACTTTCCGGCGCAAATAACGCGAGCAATTCCGGCGGTAAGCCACGGGTTTCCGGCCCGAAAACAAACACATCGCCTTCGGCAAATTTAATGTCGGTGTAGCGCGTCGAACCTTTCGTTGTCATGGCAAAACAGCGCCTCTCGTGCAATTTTTCCTGGCAGGATTCCCAGTTCTCGTGAATCTGCATGTTGGCGTATTCGTGATAATCCAGCCCCGCGCGTTTCATTTGCTTGTCCGTCATGGTGAAGCCGAGCGGCTTGACCAAATGCAACGTCACGCCGGTGTTGGCGGATAGGCGAATAATGTTGCCGGTGTTGCCGGGAATTTCCGGCTGATACAAAACCAAATCAAACATCGTCGAGCACCGTCGGCTGAAAACTTTCCGGACGCGTGCGCGCGATCACCCAAGCGCTCACGCGAACCGCGCCGGATTTCTTCAATGTCTTTGCCAACTCGTTAACGCTCGCACCGCTGGTCATCACGTCGTCGATGATCGCCACATGTTTGCCGGTAAAATTTTCGTGGCAGGCAAACGCGCCGCGAACATTTTTCGCGCGCTCTTTCCACGGCAACGTCGTTTGGCTTTCTGTGTCGCGAATGCGTTCGCAGGCGCGCGGCAACAGCGTCACGTCGAGCGCGCGACACAAAGGTTTGGCGATTTCCAGGGATTGATTAAAACCGCGTTCGCGCAAACGAGCACGGCCAAGAGGCATAGCCAGTGCGGCGTCTGGCATAGGCATGTCGAAGAGCTGCTCTAATAGGCGCTCTGCAAGCCATGGCGCGAGCGCTAATTGTTGCGAATACTTGAATTGTTGAATCAGCACATCGACCGGAAATCCATAATCGAATGCCGCAACACTAGCGTCAAACGCCGGCGGTTTTTTCACGCAGCGGCCGCACAGCAAACCATCCAGCGTCGGCAACGAGCAAATGGGACAGCCGGCGCTAGACAGCCGCGGCAAATGTTTCTCGCACGGGCCGCACAAAATTTCGCGCTGCCCGGCTGACCCACACAAAAAGCAAGTCTGGGGAAAATGCACATTTTTTAATCGGATGTTCAAGTTTTCTAACAAAGCGTTTGACAAATAATTCGCGATAGTTGAGGATTCGATTTCACCACTTTAACCGAAGCGCAATAAGAATGAACACTGCCGCCGTGGAATTTAAGCGCCTGAAGCCCCATCCCAGCAAACCGCGATTCTCCCAGGGCGAGGTGTTGGCGCTGTTCGATTTGCCGCTGAACGATTTACTGTTCAAGGCGCATATGGTTCATCGTGAAAATTTCAATCCAAACGCGGTGCAGCTTTCAACATTACTCTCTATCAAAACCGGCGGCTGCCCGGAAGATTGCGGCTATTGCCCACAAGCGGCGCGTTATCACACGGACGTGGAAAACCAGGCCATGGCGTCGCTCGCCGAGGTTATTAAAGCGGCACAAGCCGCTAAGGACGCCGGCGCGCAACGTTTCTGCATGGGCGGCGCCTGGCGCGGACCGAAGCAACGCGACTTGGATCCGGTAATCGACATGGTCAAAGCCGTGCGCGCGTTGGGCCTCGAAACCTGCGCGACGCTGGGCATGTTGCGTGAAGGCCAGGCGCAACAATTGAAAGACGCCGGCCTCGATTACTACAATCACAACTTGGACACGTCGCCGGATTTTTACGGCGAAATTGTCTCGACGCGCGAATACGATGACCGCCTCGACACGCTAAATAAAGTGCGCGACGCGGGTCTGCATGTATGTAGTGGCGGCATCGTTGGCATGGGCGAAAGCCGCGCCACGCGGGCGGAATTCATTGCGCAACTCGCCAACCTCGATCCCCAACCGGAGTCGGTGCCGATCAACAATCTCGTGCAAGTGGAAGGCACGCCGTTGCACGGCACAGACAAGCTCGATCCGCTTGAGTTCGTTCGCGCCATCGCCGTCGCGCGCGTCACCATGCCGAAATCCTATGTGAGATTATCGGCCGGACGACGCGAGTTAGGCGAAGCAATTCAAGCGATGTGCTTTTTCGCCGGCGCCAATTCGATCTTTTACGGTGACAAATTGCTCACAACCGGCAATCCCGACGCGCAGTTGGATAAAGCATTGTT
>JBKJHT010000168.1:0-7682 GCA_046598945.1 Burkholderiales bacterium
ATCATGTCGATTCCTTCGGGATTGGGGCGTGCCATAAATGCATGACTGCATAGGCGCGCCAGGGTTGCCAGGGTTCTGCGCGGGCGAGGACGCGCTTCGGCGATTTTTCGCCGAGCGCTTTCATCACCCCGAGATCGGTATGCGGAAATGCGTCGGGCCAGGCCAACGCCCGCATCGCGATGTATTGCGCGGTCCATTCGCCGATGCCCGGAATGGCTCGCAGTTGTGTGTGGGTTGCCGCGACATCCGCGGCGGGATCCAGACGAAGCTCGCCGTCGGCAACTTGGCGCGCGAGCGCTAAGATGGTGCGCGCTCGCGTGGCGATGATGCCGAGTTTGGCGATGTCATTGACCGTTAGCGCGGCGATCTGCGCGGCTGCGGGAAAGGTTCGCGTCATCTCAGAAAACGGGGTCGCCAATTCGTCGCCGAATGCCGCCGCGAATCGGCCCGCCAGCGTAGTTGCCGCGCGCACCGTGACCTGCTGCCCGAGCACCGCGCGCACCGCCAATTCGAAACCGTCGAAGGCGCCCGGCAAACGTAGGCCTGCCTGGCCCACTGCCAAATCACCGAGCGCGGCGCCAATTTCATCGGGATGACAGGACAGATCGAACAACTGCTTAACGCGGCTCAAAACCTGGGGTAACACACCCACCAGCGAGGACGAAAGACTGACGCGCAACAGCGCTTTGCTCGGGTGTTGCGTCACGGCAATCCAACCACGATGGATCACATTTTTCGCTTCGATGCGTACGCTGCGGCGATAGATTTTTTCGCTGATAAGCTCCACGCCAGCAATGCCACGACTGCCGAGAAAGTGCAAAAGATGCGGCCAATCCAGCGGAGGTCGATAGGCCACCTCGAATAGAAATTCATCTGCCACCAGCACGGCTTTGGTATTTTTGCGCAGATCTGATGGCGTCAAGCGATAGCGTTCTTTGAACAAGGTATTGAAGCGCCGCAGACTTTGAAATCCGCTGGCAAAGGCGATATCGGTGGCGGATATCGAGGTATCGGTGAGCAGGCGCTTGGCCAACAATAAGCGCTGGGTTTGCACGAACTTGATGGGTGCAACACCGAATGCCGCGAAAAATAACCGCCGTAAATGGCGCTCGGTTACGCCGACTCGCCGCGCCAATTCCTCCACGCCTGCGCCATTCACCACACCGTCCTCGATCAAGCTTGCCGCCGCGTGTGCAAGCCGGGCACCGGCGTCGATACTGGCATTGCCGGGCGCTAACTCCGGACGGCAGCGCAAACAGGGGCGAAAACCTTCGCTTTCAGCCGCTGCCGCACTGGGAAAAAAACGACAGTTTTCGCGTTTCGGCACCCTAGCCGGACAAACCGGGCGGCAGTAAATGCGGGTTGATGTAACGCCGGTGAAAAAACGTCCATCGAAGCGTGCATCGTGTGCTTTAAGGGCTTGATAACAGCTTTGGGAATCGAGCATCATGACGCGAATTATGCGCTAGCTTGGCGACACCGACTCGCCATTTTCGGACATCCAGATGCGCCCTGGAAGCACCGGCAGGACGATGAGCCACTTCCCCCTTTGCAAAAGCATCGCCGCTGGATCGGCTTCATATGTTTCTAGGCCAACATTTTCTCCTATTGCCCATTGCCAAGAG
The DNA here is from genome assembly GCA_046598945.1 of Burkholderiales bacterium. GTDB lineage: Bacteria > Pseudomonadota > Gammaproteobacteria > Burkholderiales > JALYOK01 > JALYOK01. Next base: position 1,626 of record JBKJHT010000168.1, read on the forward strand.
CCGCATGGCCTGAGGCCACCCCGTGTAGCTTGCTTCCTGGCATAGCAAGGCCGGCGTGGCAATATCCACGGGGTGGCCTCGGGCCATGCGGATGGTGGCTCGGGTGCCTTTTTCGATTTTGAAGCCTTGTCATTTTCTTTGCATCCCTCGACAATAGCTTCATGACCACGCCCTTCCGCCAAGAACTGTCTTATCACGAAGACAGCAGCCGACTTTTTGAAATCATCCGCGATCACAACTGGCCGATTTGGCTCGACAGCGGCGCGCCGTTTACCGATCAAGGCCGTTATGACATCATCGTCGCCGATCCGATTGCCACCCTGGTTACACGCGGCTTGGTGACCGATATTTCGTACGCTGACAAGGCCACGCAATCACTCGACAACCCGCTTGATTTGTTGCGCCCGTGGCTGAACGCAGCGGGTTCGCCGATTGCCAATATTCCATTTGCCGGCGGGGCGGTCGGTTATTTTGGTTATGATTTAGCGCGTCGCTTGGAGCGCTTGCCGACTCTCGCGCAGGACGCCGACAACCTTCCCGACATGGCGATCGGGATTTACGATTGGGCCGTGGTGGTCGATCACAAGGCAAAGAAAACAACCTTGGTGAGCCACGGCGCGCCGAGTATGACGACCACGCGCTGGGACGAATTGGCGTGGTTGTTCAAGGGTGACGCCGGCGCGCGATGGACCGTGCCGTTTCATCTTTTGTCCGACGTTGAGCCGGATTTGGATTTGCCGCAATATGCCAAGCGTTTCGCGCAATTGCAGCGCTACATCGCCGACGGAGATTGTTATCAGGTAAATCTTACGCGCCGCTTCAGCGCGCGCGCCGGTGGCGATTCGTGGACCGCCTATCGACAACTGCGTAAGCTGAATCCAGCGCCCATGGCCGCTTATTTGCAATTGCCGTTTGTGCAAATCTTGAGTTCGTCGCCGGAGGGATTTTTGCAGGTTCAGCAGAAGAAAATAACGACCAAGCCGATCAAAGGCACACGGCCGCGGCAAACCGATCCCGAGCTGGATCAGCGCGAGAGGGATGCGTTGCGCAACGCCGCGAAAGACCAAGCGGAAAATGTGATGATTGTGGATTTGCTGCGCAACGATCTGGGCAAAGTATGCCGCACCGGCTCGGTACACGTGCCAGCACTTTTCGAGATAGAATCCTTCGCCATGGTGCACCATCTGGTGAGCACGGTCAGCGGTGAGTTACGCGACGCTTGCGATAACATCGACTTGCTCAAAGCGTGCTTTCCGGGCGGCTCGATCACCGGCGCGCCGAAGCGGCGGGCGATGGAAATTATCGAGGAGCTCGAACCCCATCGGCGTGGTGTATATTGCGGCTCGATCGGTTACATCGGCTCTGACGGCGGCATGGATTTGAACATCGCGATTCGCACGTTGATTTATTCAGACGGCCGAATTCGTTTTTGGGTAGGTGGCGGCATTGTGGCGGATTCGGCGATGGAAGAGGAATTTCAGGAAACCATGGATAAGGCCAAAGCGATGTTGCAGATGTTGGGGCAAGAGCCGCAACTGCGCCCAGGGGCGCGCCGATGACGGCGCGGGACGCTAAGATCCAATTGCGTAAAGCGATCCTCGCGCGGCGCGCAGCGCTCAGTCTGTCGGTGCGGCAGACGGCGAATCGCGCCATCAGCAAGCAAGTATTGGCGCTGGGTGGATTTCGCGACGCGCAAACCGTGCTGGCCTATATGAGCATCGCCGCGGAATTTAGCACCTCGGAAATCGCGCGCGCGGTAGTGGAGGGCGGCAAGGTGTTGGTGTTGCCGAAAATCAATAAATCCGAAAGCGTGTTGGAGTTATTTCGGGTCGCTAACATCGATGCGGACTTGATCCCCGGACCCTGGGGCATTTTGGAACCCAATGCGCAACGCTGCGAGAAAATTTCGCCGGAAGAGGTCGATTTTGTGTTGGTTCCCGGGCTGGCGTTCGATGCCGATTGCCGTCGGCTTGGCTATGGCGGTGGCTATTACGATCGCCTGCTTGAGGACCTCGGCCCGTTCGCGAGCTTCGTTGCCGCCGCGTTCGCAGTGCAACTTGTAGCGAGCGTTCCCGTTGAACCGCACGATATTTCCTTGGATATCATCGTTACTGAAAATCAAAAATATGTATGCAACGATTTTCTGAATCGCCAACGATGATCGATCCCAATGTAACTGCGATCGCGGAAAATATTCGCCGTGCGCGCAGCTTGGGCGAGATCCCGCCCGACCGGTATCTCGTACCATTCGGCTCGGTTGCCGATTTGCTTGATCGACAAGCGGCCGCACGCCGCGAGAAAGTCTTTCTCTATTATTACAACGACGATAGTGGCGAGCAGGCCGAGTGGCGATACGGTGAATTTAATCGCCGCATCAATCAGGTCGCGAATTTGTTACGCGATCGCTATGGCGTTCGCCGTGGCGACAAGGTGGCGACGATCGCCTTCAATCATCCCGATGCGGTGATCGCTTTTTTTGCCTGCTGGAAGCTCGGCGCCGTCGCGACGCCGCAGAACGCCGCCGAAGACGATAAGGGGATTGCGTTCATTTTGCAGGACGCCGGATGTCGCGTCTGCTTGGTCGCGGCCGAGTATGCCGGGCGTGGTCACGCGTTGAAGGCGCAGGTTCCGTCCCTCGATCACGTTGTGGTGATGGATGCCGCCTATCAAACCAGGTTGGATTCGCTGAGCGCCGATTTCGTCCCCCCGGCGGAAAATATGCTGGAAGACCAAGCGCTGTTGGTCTACACCAGCGGCACCACCGGCGCGCCGAAAGGCGTGATGTTGTCGCAGTACAATTTGCTGTGCGACTGCAAAAGCGTTGCGGAATGGCAAGGTTTGACTGCTGACGTGCGCATGATGTGTGTGTTGCCCGTGCATCATGTGAACGGGCTGTGCGTCACCCTCATCACGCCACTTTATGCCGGCGCTTGCGTCGTTCTCAACCGCGCCTTCAAAGCGAGCACGTTTTGGCAGCGTATTGCGGAGCGGCGCGTAAATGTCGTTTCCGTCGTGCCGACCATCTTTCAGTTTCTGTGCGAAGCCGATGAGGATCTTTCCAAGATTGATCTGACCTGTTTTAGACATTTCCTATTCGGCGCGGGGACGATGTCGGTTTCTTTGGTGAAGCGCTTCACCGAGCGATTCAAAAAGAAAATCGTGCACGGTTATGGGCTTTCGGAAACAACGGCGTTTGCCTGTCTCATGCCGCTGGATCTTGATGCGACCGAGCATCGGCACTGGTTGACCGACTATGGATATCCCTCGATCGGCGTGGCGCTCAACATCAACGAGATTGCCATTCACGATCCCGGAGGCAAGGAATTAGCGGCGGGCGAAAAAGGCGAAATCGTATTGCGCGGCCATAACGTGATGCTCGGCTATTTCAATCGCGACGATGCCAATCGCGATGCGTTTACCCACGGCTGGTTCCGTAGCGGTGACGAGGGATTTTTTCAAGCAGATAAGAAAGGGCGAAAATTTTTATTCATTACGGGGCGCATTAAGGAACTGATCAATCGTGGTGGCGTGAAATATAGCCCATTCGAAATCGAGGAAGTTTTGCAGGCGATTCCCGGTGTTAAAGTCGGACTCGCCATCGCCTTTGACAATGAATGGTATGGCGAGGAAGTCGGCGCCTATGTAGTGAAGGCGGAGGGCGTAACACTGTCCGAAGCCGATGTGATCAAAGCGTGTCGCAAGGTTATGGCGTTTTCAAAGTCGCCGAAGGTGGTGCAATTCGGCACTGATATTCCGCTGACAACCACCGGCAAATATCAGCGACTTCGGCTAAAAGATTTATTCACCGCCTATCGCGCCGTGCAATTCAAAGAAGATAAACCGTTAAAAGCAGGTAACCGATCATGAGCCATTCCTACAATACCCATCTGGATAAGAACAGCGCGAACTTTACGCCGCTCACGCCGCTGTCGTTTTTGGATAAAGCGGCCTACGTCTATCCGCATCGGATCGCGGTGGTGCATGGCGCACAACGCACTACCTGGAAAGACGAGTATCTGCGTTGCCGCAAGCTGGCGTCGGCGCTAAAAAAACGCGGCATCGGCGAAGGTGACACCGTTGCGGCAATGCTGCCGAACATTCCCGCCATGGTGGACATGCATTTTGGTCCGGCCATGATCGGCGCGGTACTCAACGCGCTCAATACCCGGCTCGATCCGCAAGCCATTGCCTTCATGCTCGAACATGGCGAAGCAAAAGTGTTGTTCTGCGATTTGGAATATTCCGCTGTCGTCGAGAAGGCGCTGGCGCTGCTCAAGAAAAAGCCGTTGGTGATCGACGTGGTTGATCCTATGTACGCAGGTCAAGGCAAGCGGCTTGGCGAACAGGATTACGATTCATTTTTGGATGAAGGCGATGCCGGTTTTCGCTTCGCTTATCCGAGTGATGAGTGGAACGCCATCGCGCTGAACTATACCTCCGGCACAACGGGCAATCCGAAAGGTGTCGTTTCTCACCATCGCGGCGCCTACATGAATGCCGTCGGCAATGTCCTGACTTGGGGCATGCAACGTCATCCGATTTATCTGTGGACGTTGCCAATGTTTCATTGCAACGGCTGGTGTTTTCCCTGGACGATCGCGGCGCAAGCGGGAACGAACGTGTGTCTGCGCAAAGTCGAGGCGAAAGCGATTTTCGATTTGATGCGCACGGACAAAGTGAGCCACTACTGCGGCGCGCCAATCGTTCACTCGACGCTGATCAACGCGCCGGACGAAATGAAAGCGGGGATCAATCATCCCGTTGCGGCGATGGTCGCCGGCGCCTCGCCGCCGGCGGCGATGATCGAAGGCATGGAACGGCTTGGATTCAGCTTGGTTCACACTTACGGACTGACGGAAATCTACGGCCCGGCGGCCGTATGCGCGCCGCATAAAGAATGGCTGGACCTCTCGCTGGAACAGCGTGCCGACAAAAATTCACGCCAGGGCGTCGCCTATTTACTGCAAGAAGACATGGTGGTGATGGACCCCGACACCATGCAGCCGGTGCCGTGGGATGGCCAGACCATGGGTGAGATCATGTTTCGTGGCAATATCACCATGAAGGGCTATCTCAAGAATCCGCAAGCGACTGACGCCGCCTTCAAGGGCGGCTGGTTTCACACCGGCGATTTGGCGGTGACCTATCCCGACGGCTATTCGAAGATCAAAGACCGTTCTAAAGACATTATCATTTCCGGCGGCGAGAATATTTCGTCGCTCGATGTGGAAGATGTGTTGTACCGCCATCCTGCGGTCATGAGCGCGGCTGTGGTCGCCAAGCCCGATAAAAAATGGGGTGAGACACCCTGCGCTTTTGTCGAATTGCGCGACGGGGCATCGGCAACGGCGGAGGAAATCATCGCGTTTTGCCGTGAGCGTCTGGCGGGTTTTAAATGTCCTAGAACGATTGTGTTTGGTCCAGTTCCGAAAACATCGACGGGGAAGATTCAGAAATTTCAATTGCGAGAACGGGTGAAGAATATTCAATGATATTGGCTCGATTGGCGGCGCTCCCCTCACCCTCACCCCCACCCCTCTCTCCACAAGTGGGGCGAGGGGAAGACTCCCTCTCCCGCGTGTGGGAGAGGGGTGGGGTGAGGGGAGGGCTAAACTGGACAGATCGATTGTCACTTAAGTAAATAAATCTTAAAGAACCTCATGCGCAAATCTTCGTACTTAGGACTGAGTCCCCATGGCTTTCATCGCATCGCTTACACCGAATGGGGTGATGCGGATAATCCCAACGTATTAATCTGCGTCCACGGCTTGACGCGTAACGGCCGCGATTTCGATGTTCTCGCGGAGGCTATGCAAGATCGTTACCGCGTGATTTGCCCTGATGTCGTTGGCCGTGGTGAGAGCCAATGGTTAACGCACGCCGCCGACTACAGCTATCCGCAATATCTGGCTGACATGAACGCGCTGATTGCGCGTTTGAATGTGGAAACGGTGCACTGGGTCGGCACCTCCATGGGCGGCTTGATCGGCATGATGCTGGCGGGGCAGCCGAATACGCCGATTCGCCGCTTGGTAATGAACGATGTCGGTCCGTTTA